>JAHEMS010000069.1 GCA_024643595.1 Bacteroidota bacterium | reverse complement strand
CCGAAATGGCAACCGGAGAAGGGAAGACCCTCGTGGCAACATTTCCTGCATTTTTAAATGCGCTTGCAAAACGGGGTGTGCATATTGTAACCGTTAACGATTACCTCGCCCGACGCGACAGTGAATGGATGGCGCCTCTTTTCCAATTCCATGGACTAAACGTAGACTGTATTGACCGCCACGAGCCAAATTCGATAGAGCGTAGAAATGCGTATCAGGCTGATATCACGTATGGAACCAACAACGAATTCGGTTTTGATTACTTGCGCGACAACATGGCCCGCGACCCGGAAGAATTGGTGCAGCGTGGTCATCACTATGCCATGGTGGATGAGGTGGACAGTGTGTTGATTGATGAGGCCCGTACACCGTTAATTATTTCCGGACCCGTTCCGCGAGGCGATGAACATGAGTTCTATGATCTGAAACCGCGGATCAATAAGCTGGTAGAAGCACAGAAAAAATTAGTCAATCAATATCTTAATGATGCCAAAAAGATGATTGGTGATGGCAATGAAAAAGATGGTGGCCTTGCACTTTTCCGGGCGCATCATGCCATGCCAAAGTATAAGCCGCTCATTAAAATGTTGAGTGAAACAGGCAACAAATCCATTCTCCAGAGAACTGAAAATTATTATCTGCAGGATAATAAGAAAATGATGCCCGAAGCCAATGCTCCGCTTTACTTTGTCATCGAGGAGAAAGACAATAGTGTTGATCTTACAGAAAAAGGCATCGATTTGATAACTGGTGAAGGAGAAGATCCAAAATTCTTCATCCTGCCTGAAATTGGTCTTGAGCTCAATAAAATTGAAAAAGACCAAAGCCTGGGCGATACGGATCGTACGCAAAAAAAGGAAGAACTCATTCGTGAGTACACCACCAAATCACAACGTATTCACAGTGTCAATCAATTATTAAAAGCATACACACTTTTTGAAAAGGATACCGAATACATATTGGTGGATGGGAAGGTAAAAATCGTTGACGAGCAGACCGGACGTGTTCTTGACGGCAGAAGGTATTCTGATGGTTTGCACCAGGCCATAGAAGCGAAAGAAAATGTAAAAGTTGAAGATGCCACCCAGACCTATGCCACTATCACATTGCAAAATTATTTCCGCATGTATCATAAGCTTGCCGGGATGACTGGAACAGCGGAAACAGAGGCCGGTGAATTGTGGGATATCTATAAACTGGACGTAGTGGTCATTCCTACGAACAAACCGATAACCAGAAAAGATCAGGAGGATCTTGTTTATAAAACGATTCGCGAAAAATTCAACTCCGTTGTGGATGAAGTGGTGAACCTTACCCAACAAGGCAGGCCCGTGTTGGTTGGAACTACCTCCGTGGAGATTTCGGAGTTGGTGAGTCGCATGCTTCAACTTAAAAAAATCAAGCACCAGGTTTTGAACGCGAAGCAACATCAGCGTGAAGCGGAAGTGGTAGCAGAAGCAGGTAAACCAGGCACCGTTACCATTGCAACTAACATGGCCGGTCGTGGAACAGATATTAAACTAACACCGGAATCAAGAGCTGCCGGTGGATTGGCCATTATCGGTACCGAACGTCATGAATCGCGAAGGGTGGATCGTCAGTTGCGTGGTCGTTCTGGTCGCCAGGGTGATCCCGGTTCTTCGCAATTTTATGTTTCGCTGGAGGACAATCTTATGCGTTTGTTCATGCCAGAAAGGATTGCGCGTATTATGGACCGGCTGGGCCTTAAGGAAGGTGAGGTTATTTCTCATTCAATGGTGACGAGTTCGATTGAACGTGCTCAAAAGAAAGTCGAAGAAAACAACTTCGGGATACGCAAGCGACTATTGGAGTATGACAACGTAATGAATTCGCAGCGTGAAGTAATTTATAAACGCAGAAGAAACGCGCTTTTCGGTGAACGCCTGCAATTGGATATTCTTACCATGTTATATGATACATGTGATGATATGGTTGCCAATGCTAAAGCCGGAGAGTCGCTTGAAGATTTTAAAATCAATGTTTTGAGTGTTTTAGGTTTTGACTTCTCAATTACACCAGAGGAATTTGCTAAACAAGATCAGACTATAGTCAGCGAACTTCTTTACGAAGAAGCGCTAAAGCATTATCAGCATAAAAATAAATTGGCTGCCGATAAATCATACCCTATCGTTTTGGATATCTTCAAGACCCGAGGTGGAACTATTGAAAATATTCTAGTGCCATTCACCGATGGCGTGAAACAAATTGGTGTTACTGCCAATCTGAAGAAGTGCGTTGAAACAAAGAATAGTGATCTGATCAAATCCATGGAAAAAATGATCACACTCGCAATCATCGATCAGCAATGGAAAGAACACCTGCGTGATATGGATGATTTGAAACAATCCGTTCAAAATGCAGTGTACGAACAAAAAGATCCACTTTTGATTTATAAGTTTGAAGGATTCGAAGCCTTCAAGCGTTTCATTTCCAAAGTTAACGAAGAGACCATTTCCTTCCTGATGAAGGCCGATGTGCCAGTAAGAGAACCGGAACAAGTTCAGGAGGCTCGTTCGCAAAAACGGCAACGACTAAGCGAACGCAAAGAAGAATCCCGATCTTTACTTCAGGGAGGAGGCGCTCAGCCACAAGGACCCGAACATCATGTAGAAGAAAAAGTAATGCCTGTTAAATCAGAAAAAATTGCCGGCAGAAATGATAAAGTAACTGTTCAATATCCTGACGGTCATGTAATCAAGGACGTGAAGTATAAGAAGGTGGAGGACGATATTAAGGCAGGTCGATGTATTGTAATTGAGGGTTAAAAATTGGCATTTTGAAGATTTTACCAAAGTGGTTAAATAGGTTTTTGTAAATTGAAACATGTCTGCCATTAAACAAACTGCACTTTTTCTGGTTATGATCCACCTGCTGATGAATTGCACGGCACAAAGAAAAAGTGACAAGCCCTACTATGAAAGCCTGGCCGATGTTAGGCCCAGGGTTGCAGCACCTATAGATTCTGCTGCCTCCACGCCCCTGTTTACTGCTGAAATACAAGAAAACAAACCAGTTTCATTTACCCATACCGTAAATGATAAAGTGGATTTTGTATTGGATAGCATTAATCGGTTTAACCTTATTCGGAGATCAGTGGATGGATATACGATTCAAATCTACTCCGGCCAAAACCGAGAGGATGCGATGAACACAAAAAAGAAAATGTCACTTGACTTGCCTGAACTTACCGCCAACCTGCAATACCAACAACCAAAATTCAGGGTAACAGTAGGGAAGTATTACAGTAAACTGGAAGCCTTTCAGGACCTGTCAAGATTACGAACAGCTTTTCCTGCCGCCATTCTCGTCCCTGAAAAAATCCCAATCCGTTAATCTCCCCGATTATTTCAGGCGCTCTTTTTTAAAACAAACCGGTAGTATGAACGGGAGCCATCTTTAAGCGTTAGATAGAAACGGGACCCAACAACACCTGCAAACTCAGAAAATAGTTTTTGCCATTTCAGTGGAATTAAGGCCTTTATCCGTGCCGTTTTACTTTCATCTTCCTGTTCGATGGAGCTAATAACGTTTTTACTAATGTCTTCTTCCTCCATCACTTCAAGTCCGGAATTTCGTAGTTGATCTTTAAAAATATTGATTGTATTGTCGCTTCTGAAGTCAACCAATAACAAATGACCTCCCGGCTTTAATACTCGCTTAACCTCACTAAGAAATTTTTCCACAGACCCATACGCATGACACGATTCGACATTCACCACCACATCAACGCTGTTTGAATCAATGGGAATCGACTCCGCGTTACCTTGGATAAATTTAAGATTTGGTAAAACATGAATTTTACCAGCGAGATCAACCGCACTTTGAGCAAGATCCATAGCTGTGTAGGATGCAGGTTTAAAAAAACTGGCAATGTGTTTAGCTCCGCCCCCTCTTCCACTTCCAACCTCTAATACATGTAAATCTTTAATGGGCGATTTGGCGGCGAGATAATGATACATCTGCAGCGGAAATTGTTGTATGCTCAGGTTAGCTGGCAAATCATTCGATATTTCAGACTCGTTAGGCACATAGCCATAATTCATAAAATGCCAATCCGTAGCTGGAATCTTTTTTGCCAATAGTTCATAGGTCACTTTTGCGTTAACCCTTTTAAACCAGGCAAAACGCATTAACACAAACATTATTCTTCTGAGCATAACAGCTGATTTTGGTTACGAAAGTAGAAGTAAAATATGAAATGAAATGGACCGATTACAGCAATGGTACAAATTTTCGGAATGAGGCTGCACTACTTATTCCATACCTAAAGTAATATTCACAAAGATGTCATAGTTGGCTAACTCAGATTCAATGAGAAAGTGGCTTTCTTTTAGTTCTGATAATAATTTTTTTAGAGTTGATTTACTGGCAACTTCATCTGACTTTTTTATTAACATTTTAATCTCTTGTAATTCATCGGTTATCCGAGGAATATTATATAAGTAGGAAATAGATAAGACCTTCTCATATTCAATATAATTAATGATTCCGGTTGCCTTGGCCGATTCCCAAGCGGAATTATGCAAGGTTGGCTGCAACAAACTTCCCATATTAATCAGGACAGGACCTTTTATTAAAGATGTTGTAGTATCACTTAAAATAATCTTAGCGATGGGGCTCATCCTGGAATTTAGGGAGACCGCATCATTAGTAAGGCCGCTGTATTCTAACCGATCATTTAGGAGTGGCACGATTTCCTCTTCCAATAAACCAATCAGTTTGAGATTAGTACTTAAAGCTTCATGCAAGCCATTTTTATTGACCTGAATCTCTTGCTTGATTTTATCAAAAGCATTACGTGCATCATCTTGATTATTTCTTGACTCACGCCAATCTTCTAATTCAAAGGCAATTAGAATTCCAAATAAAGCGCTGAAAAAAGCAATCAAGTGATTAGGCCAATCTACTTTCCAGTACCTCCAACGCATAAGACTACGCAATCACTTCGTCAAATGCCTTGACAAAAGATTTCATCTCATCGGCAGTGCCAATGCTTACGCGACACCATTCTTTTCCCTGATATTCCCAAATGCGAATTAAGAATCCTCTTTCATCCAGTTTGGTGAGAATAGTCTTCCCGTCTTTAGGTGCAGGAAACAATACTACGTTGGTGACGGATTTTCCATGTACTATTTTATGGCTGTCGAGATAATCGGTCAATACTTTCCTGGCAACTGCGTTTTTCTCTCGGGTCATCTTCATAAACTCTTCATCTCCCAAGCATGCCTTGGCAGCAGCGATAGCAGTCTGACTCGGTGAAATTGTATCGCCATATTTGCCCACTTTATCCAATACATCAGGATGCGCTACAATATATCCAATACGCAGCCCGGCAAGTCCGTATATCTTTGAAAACGTCCTGGATACAATCAGATTGGGAATTTGTTGAACGAGTGATACCATCGATTTCTGCTGAACTGGCTCAAGGAATTCAAGGTAGGCTTCATCCGCATAAACAAGTGTCTTCTTAGAGGCTTCTTCGCAAAATGATTTAACGATATTTGAATCCACCATGGTACCGGTGGGATTATTGGGATTGCAAGAGAAAACAAGTCGGGTATCACTCTTGATAGCTGATAAAAGTTTCTGATAATCAAATTCCAACTTATCGTTCAAATCGACTCTATCCCATTTGGCATTCATTTGTTCTGCATAATTCATCAACAGTGGAAATGTTGGGTAAGCAGAAAGAACACGACCGCCATCCAAACCGTATGCTACGCCTGTCTGGCATAATAATTCACCGGATCCGGCTCCAATCAGAATGTAAGCAGGATCAACCCCCTCTTTGTCGGCCAGAATTTTTTGCAGCTCCTTCAATTCCTTAAATGCATAACGATTAGATTCCGAAAGTACCTGAACAACCGCCTTCTTAGCTTTCTCCGATGGTCCGTAAGGATTCTCATTCGAATTAAGTCTCACCTTTGGCTCACTTCCTTTTAGGATCGCTAGAAAATTCTTTTCGGCATTGCTTACTGGTGCCGCCATAAGATTTTGCACCAGAGAAGAAGTAATAGTAAGTCCTGCGGTCATCGCCAGGGATGACTTAAACCAGTCTCTACGATTAATGGATTTCATCGGATTATGATTTTAATATTAAACTTGTTTATCACTTTTTGATACATGTTTCAGCTTTGCCTGCTAACCAATGGCAGCTGATAGAAAAACCAATTTAACGAAAAGAATAACAACTGGCTATCTATTTGAGAAACATGCCTTTTTTAAAACACCAAAATCGGGACTGAGCATTGTACTCATGCAAACCTTAAGTGTGCAATCATCTTAATCGATTAGCTGCACCATCCAATTATGATCAAATTACATTTTCTATTATCCCAATAACTTGGGATAAATATAATTTATCCGTCTCATCAAAATCATTAAGACGATCACTGTCAACATCAAGCACCAGGGCAACCTCATCATTTTTAAATGCCGGTAAAACTATTTCCGATTTGGCATCGGAACTGCAGGCAATATGACCAGGAAATTCATCTACATTCTGAACTATAATCACCTTTTTTTCCTTCCAGCAAGCTCCGCACACGCCTTTTCCAAATGATATTCGGGTACAGGCAATAGGTCCCTGAAAAGGTCCAAGAACCAGTTCTTTATTTTTAACAATGTAAAACCCTACCCAAAAATAATTCATTGTTTGCCGTAGGGCTGCTGCGATATTAGAAAGATTGGCGACCAGATCAGGTTCGCCAGAAACCAGCGCTTCAATTTGAGGAACCAGCGTTTTGTAGCGATCCGCTTTATCAGTAGATGGTGCAATAATCAAGTTTTCAGCCATGGTGATATTATTTCTAAAGTTGATAAAAAGAACGATGGTAATCAATTCATTCAGGGTTGATCGAATAAAACCACAATAATAACCGCTACGATGTCCCGATCACTTAGATTGGATAGATAGTAGAGCCTGTGTTGATGATCAAAATTTTCTTATCCCTGGGTAATTCATCACGCATTTGAAGCAGCAAAGCTAGACCTGCAATACCGGATGGTTCACTTCTTATGGAATGCGTTTTTATAATTTCAAGTGCCTCTTCAACAAAATTTTCATCCACCTCCAGTATCCCCGAAAGATTACCAATACGTTCATTTTGAATCAGTGAATTAATATAAAACTCGTAATCATCCAGTGATGGAAGATAATACGAAAACAATTTATCCATGCGTGAATTGGAATCGAGGGTAGTGGCACCAAAAAAATGACACTTGCTAATGTTTTGTATGTCCCCCAAAAACCGGGGGTCATGCTTATAAATACGATTATTGAATTCCCGTTCAGCAATGATTAAAATATTTACAAACAAATCGCCGGTCCCGAAAGGGACAAAACAATAAGACGGGTTTTCATTCATCACCTCATAGGAGAGCCAATCGTAATAATTATCATTGTACCGATCCAGAATTTCGCGATAGGTAATGTCGATACCCTCTTTATTGTTAGTCAGTTCTTTAATTTCCTTTCCGGTGAGTGATTGTTTGCTTAAATCAGTTTCATAAATTTCGCAACCCATTTTTCGAAGCGAGTCCTTAATATCCTTGCTGATCTTATAGTCCATTAACACCTTCAGCTTTGTATTTGCCTTGTATAAATTAAAAAAGTGCTGAATGGCTGCCGCTGCACTCCCAGAAGAAATTATGGAGACCTCCTTAATGTGATATCGTTTTGATTTAATCAATACCTCCCACGCCATGCGTGATTTATGTGTTCCGGTAGGATTGGTACTCTCATCCTTCAGCCATACATTGGTAAATCCTTCCACTTCAATTTTAATTGTTCTTGACGCTGGAAATTTAGGCTCATAGAATGGACGTGGTGGAAATTCTGGCTTCAGTGGATCGTTTAATGAGGGAACATACAGTCCCTCAATTTCTTCAGCCGAAAAAATATCCTCCCTTTTCTCATCATTCAACTGCTCTCTTAATAAATCAATTTCTTTATTCGATAATTTCTCTAATAGCACGTCAGCAATCTTGGCCGCAAAAGAATCCATATTCGTTGCGCCAAGAGATTTGATCGGTTCCTCAATGATTGATTCAACGTCACCTTCATCTAATAGATTTCTAAATTTTTGATGAAAGCGATCGTGGATAAGTTCATTCCAGCCAAACTTATTTTGAGTGGCAAACAGGGCTAACAAGTTGCGCAGCGTTAGGGTGGCGCCTGGTGGACTTTTCAAATTGAATGCCCTTCTTAGTAGGTCTTCGGATGGCCCTTGTGGATAGCTGAGTGAAAGCTGAGGATCAAGGGCAGGTGTATTTTTTACAAAATCCTTCACCGCTTTTTGAAGGCCATGTATAAAACTCCAACGCCCTGTTCCAACCGATTCATGATAACCTGTTTTCGCAAGTTGTTCACGAACCAAGTCAAGTATTTCTTTGGGTATTCGTTTGGCGGATGCTTTCTTCATCGAGTGACAAAAGATCGGAGTATCCATGGATATTCGCAACCCAATGGCATAATTACCTTCGATGTAATCTCAACTTGTTGAAGAATCTGGGTTGATATTCTCTTCAGATTGAATAGAAATGTCATCAGGCATTGCATTCACTTCTGACTTTCGTTCTGATTGAATAGTCTCTTCTGAGGCGATTGGCGCCGGTGACTCTTCAACCTGATCCACAAAAAATCTTTTTTGAGAAATTAATATGGTCGCTACGCCAATAAAAATTGAAGAATCAGCAATATTAAATACCGGACTGAAGAATTCAAAAAATTCACCTCCTTTAACAGGAACCCATTCTGGCCAATAGAATTCAAATAACGGGAAATAAAGCATATCGATGACCTGACCATGAAACCATTTCGTGGGTGAATCAAGCGGTGCGTTATCTAAAAATACGCCATAAAAAGTACTGTCAATTACGTTGCCAATTGCTCCGCCCAGGATAAGTGCAAGACAAATCAGAAAACCGTAGTGCGCTTTCTTTTTAGTCATCATAATCAGGTAATACGAGATCCCAAACATGGCAATAATTCTAAAAATGGTTAAGGCAAGTTTTCCGAACTCGCTCTGCCACCGTATACCAAAGGCCATTCCCGGGTTAAGCAAATAATGCAGTTTAAACCACTCGCCTAATACGTTGATCTCCTGATGCAGGTACATGTTGTGGAACACAAGCAGCTTACTCGCCTGATCAATCACGATCACAACCAATGCAATTAAAAAATATTTTATATAACCCATAATTCATTCCTGTCGAGCAGGATAGTCATTAATTGTCCAATGTTTAACTGACCCTGATTTTAACCTTTAACACAAAATCATCCATATCGACTTCAGTGGCATTTTCTACTGAAGCCATTAAATCCAATGATAGCGCTTGTGTTTCCGCGCTGATATAATCTTTATATTCAGCAAGTGCCGATATAATCGCTTCGCCATCTTTTTCAACTTCAATCACAATTTTGTCTAATACCTCAAGCCCCATATCCTTACGTAGATTTTGTACCCGATTCACAAAATCACGCGCAATGCCCTCCCGCTTCAGTTCGTCCGTTAACGTGATGTCAAGGGCAACGGTCAGTCCGTTTTCAGAGGCTACTGCCCATCCTGGTATATCTTCAGAAGAAATAAGAACATCTTCCAGCACCAAATCAAATCCACTTTTATTGAGCGATCCACTTTTTTCGATTGACTGGATATCTTCTTTTGTAAAAGCGTTGATCACAGCCGACACCTCTTTCATTTTCGAACCATACTGCTTTCCTAATTTCGGAAAGTTGGGCTTCACTTTTTTTACTAATAACCCAGAGGTATCATCGATATATTGAATCTCTTTTACGTTTACCTCCGCTTTAATGATCGCCTCGACGCTACGAACCCGCTGGGCAAACTTTTCATCCAACACGGGAAGCAATATTTTTTGTAATGGCGTTCTCACTTTAATCTTACTATTCTTACGGATAGAATGTACCAATGAACAAATGCGCTGCGCATAATCCATGGACTTCTCTAATTCCTCCTCCTTTTTATTGGACTCCGCGTTGATCAATAAGGTGTGATGGACGGATTCAAATTGCAGCGGTGTGTTAAATTTTTTTGCCCGATCGCGGATGTTGTCAGTAAGATTTTTGTATAGCCATTCGCTATAGAAAGGAGCGATAGGCGCCATTAACTGGGCGACCACCATTAAACACTCGTAAAGCGTTTCATAAGCCGCTTTTTTATCAATGGATAACTCGCCTCGGTTGGCCGGCTGCCAGAACCGTTTTCTGTTCAAGCGAACATACCAGTTGGAAAGATGATCATTAACAAACTCCTGAATAGCACGGGCTGCTTTTGTTGGTTCATAATCGTTGTACGAAGCCGTTACTTCTTCAATCAATGTCTGTTCTTTCGCGATGATCCATTTATCCAGCGGGGCCAGTTGATCATTGGGTACGTTATTCATTTCATCCTTCACAAAGCGATCGATGTTGGCATAAAGAGCAAAGAATGAATAAGTATTGGAAAGTGTCCCGAAAAACCTTCTTTGCGTTTCAACAATTCCATCAAAATCGAACTTCAGGTTATCCCATGGCGGCGCATTCTCCATCATATACCAACGCACAGCATCAGGACCATATTTGGCAAGGGTTTCAAAAGGATTTACCACATTCCCCTTACTCTTCGACATTTTGTTGCCGTTCTTATCTAATACAAGGCCATTGGAGATCACATTTTTAAATGAAACTCCATCATTTCCAACTTTCTTATTTACAGCCTTGATGTCGTCACTGCTTTCGCTTAGCATAACAGCAATCGCGTGCAGCGTAAAAAACCAACCACGGGTTTGATCAACGCCTTCAGCTATAAAATCTGCCGGATAATTCTTTTCAAATACATCTTTATTTTCGAAAGGATAATGCCACTGCGCATATGGCATTGCGCCCGAGTCGAACCAAACGTCTATTAAATCAGCTTCCCGATACATGGATTGACCGGATTCACTGATAAGGACAATTTCATCCACGTAAGGGCGATGAAGGTCTATGCTCACTTGCCCATTGTCCATAGACAACTTGTTTTCAATGCCCGCTCTTTTTGCCTTCTCTACTTCATTAGTGAGTTGATCAATAGAACCAATGCAGATTTCTTCCTTCCCATCTTTTGACCTCCAAATCGGAAGTGGTGTTCCCCAATAACGTGAGCGTGACAGGTTCCAATCCACCAGGTTTTCCAGCCAATTACCAAATCTTCCGGTGCCTGTTGATTCTGGTTTCCAGTTGATGGTCTTATTCAATGCCACCATCTTATCTTTTAATGCCGTAGTTTTGATAAACCAACTATCGAGTGGA
>JAHEMS010000489.1 GCA_024643595.1 Bacteroidota bacterium | reverse complement strand
CCATGAGATGGGTAGGAGGTGTATCCAGCCAGATCGAAAGCTAACTGCTCTCAGGGGGCACTCCCACAAATGATTTTATCCACCATATCCACATGAAACGCGCAGCCGATAAACTGAATGCAGGAAATGTAACTGAGATTGAATTAATATATCCCTAATCACTACTCGTTACCCCGCTCTAGAATAGCATTTCTCTGAGAATCTCACTGCAAAGTATGAGTTTGTGCTCTTCACAACCAGTAATAAAATTGAAATCAAAATAGGCAGTAGGTTATTAATTCTCTGATAATCATGTCTTCTTGTGCTGTGCCATAACCTGGAGCCAGCTGCATTACAAATACAGTTAGCCGGAATAATCTAAGAATTTTATGTGTTTTCTCCTTGAACGGAATGTAAGATCGTGCCAAAACATAAATCTGAACAATTTGTGTTGATAAAAGAATGATCTGTAGCAGCGGCCTTTTCTAAGAATATATCCAATGTAAATAAGTATGAGAATTTGAAAAATTGGTGTTAACGCGTAGGGGGCAACATAGTTCAATTTTGGTTCGAAGTAAAAATTACTTCACGGAATAAAAAGATTCTGAAAGTAAAAAACCTAAACCAAAGCACTATGAAATTCTCATCAAGATTCCCCTTTTTTTTAGCCATCCTACTACTATCAGGTGGCTGCGCCTCCATGGTCGGCAGAAGCTCGCATCCCGTTGCCATTGGCTCAACACCTTTGGGCGCAAAGGTAATTGTAACCAATAAAAAAGGATCTGAAGTATATCAGGGTACTACTCCTACGGTAGTCAACTTGAGATCAGGAGCCGGTCTTTTTGCTAAAGAATCATATCAGGTCAAATTATCCAAGGACGGATTCGAAGAGAAAATTGTTCCATTGGAATGCAAATTAAATGAGTGGTTCGCAGGTACTATTCTGGCTGGAGGTACAAGCACCGTCTTCAAGCTTAAAACTGGTGTCATACATGAGCATTTATCGGCCACCACTTCAACAGAGTCCATGAACACGAACCCAGTCAGTCTTCCAGATTCGAGCGGAAATGATGTCATTTTTGTCAATGGATTTCGGTTTGGCTTTTCAAGAAGTCGTGCTCCTCGTTTTCAAAAGAAACTAAGAGACAAATACTGGAACAATGTAAATCATGGCTTCACCCATGAGGTGAATCAGTATTTCAATGAAAATGAAAATGAAAATCATTTTGTTAATGGATCCTTCTGGAAAGGATCCATGGCCAAGGATAGAGAAGCTGCAGGATACTTCAAGGGAATGAAAATGGTCAAATCTGGTGAGATCCAAGCGAGCAAAAAGAATAACCTGATTACCATTGTCATGCACAGTCAGGGAAATGCTTACGGTGTTGGAATAGCAGATGGCATTATTGATCAGGCTAAAATACAGGGTGCAAATGCCAACGTTCTGGTAAACCTGGTGTTCCTATCTGTACATCAGCCTGGTGGCCTAAAAATAAATGAGGGTATGAAAAGACATGGAATTCAATTCACTTACCTTAATGACAATGCTAAAATCGTTAGCCCTATGGGCAAGATGCCAGAAGTGGAAGATGCCAATTTTGAAAATCAAAATTGGAAAGAACAGGGGTTGAAAGCACACAGTGCCACCGTAGATGATACCATTGCTTTTGAAGCAATTAAGAAAATAAATGATGAAAAGAAAATTTTCACTATTAGTAATAAGGTATCCGCGAAAGTGAATTAATAATATGAGTTTCAGAACTCAAGGAGCAATGCAGAACAGTAATAAATCCTTTACATGATGAACCATCTGACAAAAATATTCTCTTTCATGTTATCCCTCGTGGCGTTGGCTGGTGTCTCTATCCTTACCTCGTGCGAAGGCAACCACTTCGCCAATCCATTGCCTGTCGATTCAAAAAATCTATACCAGGTGCCTATCGTTTTAAGAGGACGCCTTCTGGATCATAAAGATAGCACTGAGCTCTACTTACTAGGAAAGAATTCTATAACAATCCCAGCCAATGAAACTACAAAAATCATTAATGGGATATGGTTTCATCCGCGAGACACTTCAAGGGTGCCCTTCATCGATACGGCTGCCTGGAAAAAAATCAATAATCTTCCCGAATACCAAAGTCGGTATAGTCTCAAATATGACTCCACTAAGAAGAAGACCGATACAGTAGAAAATTATATACTCAAAGGGAATAAAATATATAACATTCAATCCAATTCTGTTGGCGCGGGCACATCTTATGTTATTAAAGAAGACACCATCATCACAATCCCAGAACCTCATAAAATAGAATTAGGACCTGGCGCTTTTTTTCGAAAAGCGACAGCTAATCTCTACCACGTAAACATTCGGGACAGCAAACTTGAAAAAGGCAACATCAACTGGTGGCAAATAAGATTACTGGAAAAAAGAAAGGATGGTAAAATCATTCTCTATGACTGAAGTGATAATATCGAAAAAGATTCATCGCTCATTTATTCATGTGATGACCATAATTACTTTGACAGTCAATGGACAAAAAAAGATATTTTAAAATTAATAAATGAAGATGCTTTTGAAGCAGTCAATTTAAAGAAATGAAAAACCTCATCCCGATTATTTGCAACGCTTGTTTGTCGGTGGTATTTTCCGGATGCATCAGCACCCACACCTTAAATGCAGTGCTGGCAAACCAAATGAAATTTGAGTCACCCTTGATATTTCAAAACTTAAATTCACCAATACCCATTGAAATAATGGTTCAAAATGGATTGCGAAATAAAACAGAAGCAACCGTAAAGATGGTCACTTTTATTCCGCTAATCCTTTACAACGAATTTGAAGTAAACTATCGGGTATCTCTTGGGCAATCTTCACTTACCACCAGCATGTCAGAAGATCTTAAGCAGAAATTAGATGAAGCACTTTTATACTCCGTTTTCCCTTTTTCAAAAACCCTCAAAGAAGGATATCGCCTCATTATAAACGTAAAGAAAGCCGATGTTTATGGGGCCTACCTTTCAGGATGGCGGGGTTTCTTCATTGGGTATGGTTATACTG
>JAHEMS010000068.1 GCA_024643595.1 Bacteroidota bacterium | reverse complement strand
AATTTAATGCCCTGCAGACCGTCGGTTACCGTGAGATATTTGATTACCTCGATAGTAAATATGATCGTGAGGAGGCGATTCGATTATTGAAACGAAATACCCGAAGATATGCCAAGCGCCAACTCACATGGTTTAAGCGTGATCCTGAATTCCATTGGTTTAGTCCATATCAGGTAAATGAGATGATTAAATTAATTGATAATTGATGGTTGGCAATCTGATAAATATAGAGCGCTAATTTTAAATGTTAAAATGTAAATGTTGAATAAAAAGGTTCTGATCATTACCTATTACTGGCCTCCTTCCGGAGGGAGTGGGGTGCAGCGCTGGCTGAAGTTCGTGAAGTACCTGGTGCGCGAGGGATGGGAGCCGTGTGTTTTCACTACGGAAAATCCATCTTTTACCATTGAAGATAAATCATTACAGAAAGATGTACCTGATTCAGCGGAAGTAATCCGATTTCCCATCTGGGAGCCGTATCAACTATTTTTTAAATTATCTTCTTTGTTTGGAAACAAAACGCCACAGCAGGCTGATTTTATTTCTACCGGTAAGAAGACATTCTTTCAAAAAGTAAGCTCTTGGATCAGAGGGAATTTATTTATTCCGGATGCCCGGGTATTTTGGGTAAAACCATCCGTTGAATACCTGGCTGATTTTATAAACAGAAATCAGATTGAAAAAATTATCACGACTGGCCCACCACACAGTATTCATCTTATTGGGTTGCGATTAAAGAAAATGAATCCGGCATTGCAGTGGATCGCGGATTTCAGAGATCCCTGGAGTGAATGGGATTTGTTAGATACTTTGTCGTTGAGTTTCCTGGCGAGGAAAAAACATGTTTCTCTTGAACGAAAGGCACTGACCACCGCTGATCGTGTAATTACCATTGCTCCCTTTCACGTAAATAGATTGGAGGTACTTAGTGGTAGAAAGGTGGATTTGATCACCAATGGTTTTGATGAGGAAGACTTTCAGGAAATTGTTCATTCCAGAACGGATAAGTTTACGATCCGGCATGTAGGTATCGTAGATGAGTTGCGTGATCCTAAACCGGTGATGCTGGCGATTAAAGAAATATGTGCAACAGATAAGGATTTTGCCAGTCGTGTTTTGATCGAGTTTATAGGCAAGGTGAATTCTGCTTTTAAAAATTTTATCACTGAAGATCCACAACTTTCTGCTATCACCAGGTTTGTAGATCAGATTCCGCATGATCAGCTATTGAAATTATATGGTGCCACTGACCTTCAGTTATTGGTATTGGCACATACTTCTATTGCACCTGGAAATTTGCCGGGGAAATTTTTTGAATACCTGGCATCGGGGAATCCTATTTTAGCCATTGGTCCGGTGGAAGGTGATGCCGCCTACATTCTGAATAAATCCAAAGCAGGCCTCATTAAGGAACAGAATGATATTGTTGGAATTAAAACAGCATTGCTTCACTATTATTCTCAATGGAATACAGGAAGTTTCATGACTACGGAAGGAATAGAGATGTTTACGAGAAGGAAATTGACTGAACAATTGATTTCATTGTTGTTGCAAAAAGAAGATTAGACGCCCTTGCGAATTAGTGCTATTAAATTCTTAAAAATCCCATTTGCATCAACTGATGCTTTAGTCCAAAGTATAAGAGAAGAGAATATCAGTGTTATTGTAGCCGATCGGAATACGATATCCGCAAAGGTATTGTCAATCTTAAATAAGAGAGAATTTACCAGGAGTGTGACTGCACCGATAATCAATACCTTAAGCGTAGCCCATTCGAACGGTTGAATATCAAACTTGATGTAGATATAGAAAAACTTGATCAAGTTAAATGTAATCAGCGCGAAAGCACTTCCCCAGGCAGCTCCCTCAATTCCGTAGCGTGGTATCAATATATTGTTTGCTACAATTACGATAGCTGCAAGTAGTATTATCAGCACAATGTTAAACTTATAATATTTTGACAGCACGATAATCTCGCTGCTAGGACCAAATAACATATCCATCAGCTTGCCAAAGCCTACAATAATAACCACCCATTTACCTAATTCGTAGTGATCGCCTTTCGGCATCAGATCAAAAATATTGTCGAGATTGATCCACACACCGATCAGCAAAAGTGATCCGATGATAAACTGATTGATGGAAGTCTTTCTATAAAGAGTAGCTACTTCTTTCACCTCATTTTTTTCAAACGCTTGCGATATCAGCGGCATGGTAATCTGGCTGAGCGCTCTTCTTGGCACTTCAATGACAGTAGCCATGTAAAATGCCGTGGTATAAATGGCATTGGCTGCCAGGCCCCGCATGGCAGACACCATCATGCTGTCGATTTTGCCAATTAATATCATGCCCGCCATGCCGGCAAAACTGAGCAGGCTATATTTCATGAGTTCCGGGAATTTATTCTGGTCGAGCTTTTTAAAATCAGTTTGAATGGAAATTTCTCTCTGCTGCCATAAATACGAAATTAAAAGGAGCAAACAGATAAGGTATGCTACTACCGAACCGATTATAAATTGATCAAAAGTAAGTGCTCCACTGAAATAGAGCAGTACCAAAACGGACAAAAGTACCCTCGCTACTATTTCTCTCAATAAATTGGGAACCACGGTTTTTAATAACGAACGAGAGAATGCCTCTAACGCCGCGATCATCACCAATAACAAGGTAAGCCACAGTACCCAGGAGGAGTATTGAATAATTTCTTTTGCGTTATCCTGAAAGTAAGAGAGAAGAGGTGTTTCAAATAATTTGAAGATGACAAAGAAGATAGCAAAACCGGCTAGTGCCAACAGCATCATTAAAGTAATGAAGGTATGCGAAGTGCTTTTGTCTTTAACAAACTGTGGATAATACCGGAAGATACTTTGGGTGAGACCAAATTGTGCGAAGGGTGAAAGTAAAATGGCAGCATCCTGGATTGTTCGAAAAAGTCCCACCTGTTCCAGCGACAAGAATTTGGGATATAAATAAAGCAGGTTGATATACCCGATCACTACACCTGCATAAGAGATGATAGTTGTATAAATACTTTGACGGATGACAAGCCCCATTTTTTTGCTAACTCTTTAAAAGATTGGCTACAAGATCGTTTAAAATAACCTCATTTTTTTCTGCCGACAATTCAAGAGCAGCCAAGTTAGCTTGTTTTTTAAAATGCATAATTTCAAGAGCTGTGAGGGCATTGATCTTTTCAGCGAGTGATTTTGGAGAAAAATCATCGGCCACTAGACCTAATTTATATTTCTTCACCAGACTCACCATTTCAGGCGTTGGACCGATCCCTATCGCTAGCCGGGCTTGAATAAAATCAAACAACTTATTAGGGAGTGTGTTGGCATAATTAAAATTTATTGGAGGTAGCAGGAATATGCCCATATCATAGGGATGAATGAAGTTAACCACTTCCGTACTTTTTACTGGAAGTAAAATCTTTATGCGTGGATTGTCATTTATTAAATCCTTTAATGTGCCTAAGTAACTCCTTGTTTTTTTGTTTGCAATAGCAGGAGTAAGCAACATTAAATCAAGTGTGAACCGATCATCCAGGTATTTCATCATCTCGATCATGATTTCCAGTTGCCTTGATGGATTTGCTGCGCCGTGATGGATCAGCCTGATTTTCTTTTCATCAACCGGAGTAGGATCAAGTTTAGCATAATAATTGGCGTTGGTTAACACAACCGGCTTCACGGGATAATGAGCAGCATATTCGTTGGCAAGTCCCGTTCCTACGGTGATCATTTGATCAACTAAAGGCAGGTATTTTTTGCATAGGTATTTATTGAAGCGCTGAAAGAAAATCCGCCACATCAGTTTGTCCTCAAAATGTCGAGGAGCAAACTCATGCGCATCAAAGAGAATTTTTTCTTTCTTCTTGATTTTGAATGCAAGCGGAAGACTTTCTATGTCGTTGGCGATAATCATATCAAACGAATTGCTTTCTAATTGCTTTCGTAAATTCGGGAAGTCGTAAATGACATTATAAGCTGCTTCAAACAATCCGGTTAATAGAAACAATGAGCCAATTGTTTTTTGCAACAATCCAGGCTTTATCCTTTTAATATGAAAGACTTCGTGTTCCCAGCTTTTAGGAAAGTCAAAGCAAGCAATGGTTAATTGATAATTTTTGGAAAGAAAGTTAATCTGTCTTGCCACACGGGCATCATGGTTAAGATCGCTGTAGGCAAGGATCAGAATCTTTTTCATTTCTTTCTGCGCGCTTCAACGATATAATACCTTGGTGTAAACAATCGCAGAATAGGTCGAATGCCATTGATTTTAGTGGGACTGGTCCATTTTTCTCTTCGCACGATTTCCCATCCTGCCTTTTCAAGTAGCCAATCAAACTGCCAGTCTTCAAATTCGTGAAAGTGTTGATCCCAACGGTCGTTTTTATTGCGATAGGATTTGGCAAACCATAGTGATAATGGAATGCTTGCAAAAAGACGATCGGATTTTATGGCTTTTAATACGCCCAGCGGGTTTAATAGATGCTCAAATATTTCAAAGGCTGTTGTTATATCTGTATTGTAGTTAGATAAGGATTCAGGAAATTCATCCAGATCTTCGCCTGCCGTATTAGTGACTTTGTACCCTTTACCGGCTAAAAAGTCTGAAAAAGGATTTTTGGTTCCAAGGTCGAGAATAGATTCTTTATTTGACATGGATGGCTCCATGAATGTCCAGGTTTTCTTATAGCGTCTTGCTTTTGTTGGCGATGGTTTGTAGGTATCGGCAGACATTTATTTCTGATTTTTATTTTTTGATCACTGATTTCAATTTTTGAGGATTATCCTTCAAAAAAGCTTCCCATGATTTAGCCTTGCTTTTCAGCGCCCCATTCTGATAATGATGACATACTGCTACCGCAAGTGCATCGGAGGCATCAAGTAATTTTGGCATTTCTTTAATACTGAAGATCTGCATCAACATTTTTGCCACCTGCTCTTTAGATGCATTTCCATTACCGGTAACGGATTGCTTTACTTTTTTCGGTGCATATTCAGTAATGGGTACTTCTCTATAAAGGGCTGCGGACATGGCTACCCCTTGGGCACGGCCCAACTTTAACATCGATTGCACGTTTTTGCCAAAGAAAGGAGCCTCCAGCGCAACCTCATCAGGCTTAAATTCATCTACCAGTGAAAGCACACGATCAAAAATCTTTTTAAGCTTAATTTCATGAGCACCGTACTTGCCCATTTGAATAACGCCAAATTGCAACAACTTGACTTTACTCAACTGAATGAGGATAACAGCATAGCCCATTACATTTGTACCTGGATCCAACCCAAGAATGATCTTTTCTATGACTGGTTTTTTCTCAACTTTGCTCACAGCCCAAACTTACAGAGAAACAGGCAATGCTCGTTTATATCATATTCATCTTTAGCATTTATTTTGGTTTTCTGCTTTTGTGTATAGCAGGATGGCTAAAGTTTACTCACCCGGCCAAGTCAACTGAATTGACCGAACAACATTTTGTTTCGGTTATAGTTGCCTTTCGCAATGAACAAAATTCGATTACTCATTTATTGGAATCATTATCCATACAGGATTTTCCGCTGAGCCACTTTGAAGTCATTTTGGTGGACGATCACTCTACCGATCAAACAACCAGGATGATTAATGAATGGAAAAGTAGAAATCCTAAATTAACGTGTAACTATTTTCACGCTGATACAAATGGGAAGAAAAATGCCCTAACGAAAGCAATACAAAATGCTAAAGGCGATATTATTTTGACCACTGATGCCGACTGCGTGCTACCCATAAAGTGGATCTCACAGTTGGTGTGGTCATTTACTCCAGAAACCGCCATGGTTACTGGCTTGGTTAAAGTAAAGGAAGGAAACTCTTTGTTTTCTAAAATTCAAGCCCTTGAGTTTACTAGCTTGGTGGGAAGTGGAATAGCAATGCTGAAACAGGGTTTTCCAATAATGTGTAATGGTGCAAGTCTGGCGTTTCGCAAGAATGAATTTATGGCAGTTGGTGGTTATGAAGGGAATTTTCATATCCCTTCCGGAGATGATGAATTTTTGATGAGGAAATTAAACAAGAAGTTTCCCGGATCAATACGGTCGATTCGATTTCCGTGTGAGGCGGTAATGACCGAACCTCAGCCATCTCTAAAAAGCTTTATTCATCAGCGACTTCGATGGGCAGGAAAATGGAAAGGCAATGATTCATTTATCGCTAAAGGGATAGCTTTTTTTGTATTGCTTTTTCAATCGACTGTCTTGATTACTTTCTGTCTGGCGTTGGTCGGAGAATATCAAAAAGTAGCTGCTTTGCTGTTGGGCATAAAGATGCTCATGGAGGGATATCTATTGGTCAAGGTCAGTAAGAGCATTAACCAACCGTTTTCGCTGGCTGCCTTTTTTATTCTTCAGTTCGCTTATCCGTTTTATGTGCTGATAATTGGAATTCTGTCGCAATTTATTGATTATGAATGGAAAGGAAGAAAGGTAAGTGCTTTAGGTTAACATATTGTTAATTTGGTAAACGCTCTGTATTTCTTTTTATCTTTACCCTCTCAGGTATATGGACGAACTCGAATTAAAAGCGCAACTTGAACGGAAAGAGTTAGAGCTCAATGCTTTACTGGAGATTACCCAATCCATAAATAATAATGTACCGGAAGAATCGCTTTACAAGATTTTCAATTTTACGCTACGCTCTAATCTAAGCATCAAAAAGCTGGCCTTGTTTGTATATGATGAAGTTTGGAACTGTAAAGTTAACTTTGGCACGCAAAAGAATTTTCACAAACTTAAACTGGACGATCGTTTTACGCTCATCAGAAACATGCATCGCATGGAAGAGTTTGAGGAGTGTGAATTTCATGAATTTGATTTCGTAATATCTGTCGCTCATAAATCAGATACACTGGCTTTGATTTTTGTCGGTGGGCTGAATCAAAATCTAAACAATGAGCGTGATGACAGCATTAAATTCATTCAAGCCCTTAGCAACATCATTATCGTTGCCATTGAGAATAAAAAACTGGTGCGTAAACAATTAAATCAGGAAGCCTTCAGGAAGGAATTGGAGATTGCCAGCGATGTACAGCAATTTCTCTTCCCTGGGCGATTACCTTATACGGAAATCCTGAAAATTGAAGCCAGCTATCTGCCTCATGACCTGGTGGGAGGTGATTATTACGATTATGTACCCATCAATAAAAATCAGTTTTTAATTTGTGTTGCGGATGTAAGTGGAAAAGGAATACCAGCGGCATTAATGATGTCTAATTTTCAGGCATCTCTCCGAACTTTACTGAGACAAACCCCTAACTTGAAAGAGATTGTTGAAGCATTGAATTATCAGGTGATGGAGAATACGAAGGGAGAGAAGTTCATTACCTTTTTTGGCGCTATCTATGACGTCAACCTGAAAACCATGGTATATGTT
This sequence comes from Bacteroidota bacterium, assembly GCA_024643595.1. Lineage (GTDB taxonomy): Bacteria > Bacteroidota > Bacteroidia > Cytophagales > Cyclobacteriaceae > ELB16-189. Next base: position 3,994 of record JAHEMS010000068.1, on the reverse strand, counting down.
AATGCAGGCCATAATCCTCCCATTTTGATTGATAAAAAAAATGGCCTGCGACTTTTAGAAGAGGGTTCAACGGTGTTGGGTGCCATGAATCCGTTACCTTTTTTGAATGAAGGGTTTATCACAGATCTTGACGACTTTATTCTATTTGCCTACACTGATGGTCTCACCGAAACAGTGAATGAAAATAACGTGGAGTTTGGCGTACAATCACTGTTGGATTATTTTGATAAGAATTCATCAAAAGATATCCGAACAATTCATCAGGATATCATAGTTGCGCTTGATGGATTCAAAGGAAAAAACGGTTATCGTGATGATATCACCATGCTCACCTGCAGGGTTGAACAAACGTAGTATGGTTTTCCGAACACCCTTTTTTTTACCTTTGATTTATCCTCAACTGGTTTGGAGAATAAGCACCTCTGAAAAGAAGATATTTCTCACTTTTGACGATGGCCCCGTCCCCGGGCCAACTGAATTTGTTTTAGACACACTGGAGAAATTCAATGCCAAAGCAACCTTTTTCTGCATAGGTGATAATGTTAGGAAGCATCCGGAAGTTTTTAAAAAGATTGTGGATGGCCACCATGCAATTGGCAACCATACTTTTAGCCATCTAAAAGGGTGGAGCACCTCTGTTCAGGAATACGTCAGAAATACAGATTTATGTACTGCTCAAATTCAGTCGGCTGGTATTCAGTTACCTGTTGCGGAAAGTAGGCCACTCTTTCGCCCACCATATGGCCGGATAAAAAAAAGCCAAATCAGCGCGCTAACTAACTATCGAATTATAATGTGGGACGTACTGACGGGTGATTATTCAAAATCCAATTCCGCCAAACGGTGTTTGGAAGGATCTATCCAAGCAACAAGATCTGGTTCAATTGTCGTTTTTCATGATAGCATGAAAGCTGAATCTAATTTGAAACATATACTGCCTCGATATCTTCAACATTTTATAGAAAAGGAATATTCATTTGAATTGCTTTAAAACCGTATGTCATCCGGCAATCAGAAACATATTTTGGTGGCAGTACTTGATTGGGGGCTTGGTCACGCAACCAGGAGCATTCCAGTAATCAATTGTCTTTTATCTAATAATTGCATAGTTATCATCGCCGGTAATGGACCTTCTTTTCAACTGTTGAAGCTGGAATTTAAAGATCTAATATTTCACGAACTCCCGTCTTATAATATTACTTATCCTACTCATCGTTTTTTCTTTTGGCATTTATTCTTGTTGTCACCAAGGGTATTTAAAGCGATTCGTTCGGAAAAAAGGGAAATGGAGGAACTGGTAAGAAAGTATGAGGTGGATGCAATCATTTCTGATAATCGCTACGGATGTTATTCAGTAAAGGTGCCTTCCATATTAATCACCCATCAGTTAAACATACAACTTCCTGTCTCACTTAGGTGGGCCAGGAAATTGATTGATTATCTTAATCATCAGTTAATCAAAAAATTTGATGTGTGCTGGGTTCCTGATTATCCGGATTCCAGGCTTACCAATAAACTTACCAGAACGTCATATCAAAAAGTAATTTGGATTGGTGTGCTGTCTCGATTGACACAAAAAAATCCAACGGAGAAAAATGGATCTATTGTTGGTCTAATTTCGGGACCAGAGCCTCAGCGGGAAATTTTCGAAAAACTTTTGATTAAAGAGTTAAAAAAAACGGATCAACCATGTATTGTTATCCGGGGCCTTCCTCATCGGCATGACAATCCGATTACGGATAATAACATTACCTTAATTAATCATGTTCCTGCCAGCGAGTTGGAGGTAATGATATCCAATGCCAGCATTTTTATTTCTCGTAGTGGCTATAGTACTATAATGGATTTACAGACGTTGGGCAAAAAGAATGTGATTTTTGTTCCAACACCGGGACAAACGGAACAAGAATACCTAGCTGTTGAGTTGAAGAAAAGAAAAATAGCATTTTCCCAATCGCAGGCTGAATTTGATCTCTCAACTGCAATTCAAAAGTCAAAAGATTTTATTGGGTTTGATGTGATTGAACATAGCACTAATTTGCTGGATCAGGCAATTAAGGCACTTATTTATCAGCTTTGAACGATAAGGAATGAAATATTGGATCGATACCCATGCCCATATTTATCTGGAGGAATTTAAATCTGATCGATCGGAATTGCTTCGGCAATGCTACGATAATCATATCGACCGGATTTATATGCCAAACATAGATCATACTTCAGTTGACGACATGCTCGAAGTGGAGCAAAAGCATCCGGATCATTGTTATTCGATGATGGGCCTTCATCCTTGTTCAGTAAAAAAGGATTTTGAAAACGAATTATACAAAGTGGAAGAGTGGTTGTCCAAACGAAGATTTGCCGCAGTAGGTGAGATGGGCACCGATTTATACTGGGATAAGACTTTTTGGGAGCAACAACAGGAAGCGTTTAAAATCCAGGTGGACTGGGCTAAAAAGTATGGACTCCCTATTGTTATTCACTCTCGCGATTCCATGGATGAGACTATTGACTTGCTCGAACCGATGGTAGATGAGAAATTGACTGGAATATTTCATTGTTTTTCAGGAAATGTTGATCAGGCAAAAAAGATAATCGCAATGGGATTTTATCTGGGAATAGGGGGTGTGGTAACATTTAAAAACGGAGGATTGGATAATGTTCTTCCAGATATAAATATGGAACGAATAGTACTTGAAACTGACAGCCCCTATCTCGCGCCTGTTCCTCATCGTGGAAAACGGAACAGCCCGGTGTATATTCCTCATATCGCCAACAAGATTGCTGAGATAAAGAATATCTCGATTGAAGAAATAATGTTGAAAACTACCAGGAATGCATTAAATATATTTAATCAAACACGATGAGTCACAAAAGAATATCCATCAATACCGCCTCACCAGGTAAACCGCGTTCGCGAATTATGATTATTTATACCGGTGGCACATTTGGAATGACTTACGATGCTCATGGCGTATTAGTGCCATTCGACTTTTCTTTGATTCTTTCTCAACTTCCCACCCTTAGAAATTTATTCCTTGATCTTACGGTGATTTCTTTTGATATACCGATTGACTCTTCTAATATATGGCCAGAGCATTGGAAAATGATCGCGGAAATTATTTTTGAAAATTATGGTGATCAAGATGGTTTTGTGGTGTTGCATGGAACAGATACTATGTCATTTACCGCGTCTGCTATTAGTTTTATGTTAAGTGGTTTAGCCAAGCCAGTTATTTTTACAGGAGCGCAATTACCCATTAGCGAACCGCGGTCGGACGCTCGTGAAAATTTAATTACATCGCTTGAAATTGCTTCTGCAAAAAAAGAAGGTGTTGCCATTGTACCTGAAGTTTGTATCTATTTTGATTATGAACTAATAAGAGGGAACCGATCAAAGAAGGTAGAAAGTATGCACTTCGATGCTTTTGAGTCAGAAAACTATCCAGTATTGGCCAAAGCTGGTGTAAAGATCGATTACAATAATGTCGTCATTCACCATCCCTTACCTGATGCTTCCTTGAAAATATTTAAGAAGTTTGATACCAATATTTCTATATTAAAGCTATTTCCTGGAATTAGTCAAAAAACAGTAGATGCCATATTAAATACTGCAGATTTGAAGGCACTTGTTCTTGAAACCTACGGATCAGGAAATGCGCCTTCTGCCCCATGGTTTATTAAAAGCATCAGAGAAGCAATCAGTAAAGGTCTTATCATATTGAACATTTCTCAATGCCCTGGGGGCATGGTAGTTCAGGGGAAGTATGAAACAAGCAAAGCATTAGGCGATATTGGAGTGATTAGCGGGGGTGATATGACTACTGAATCAGCAGTAACAAAGCTGATGATTCTTATGGCTGAATATGATCAGCTAATGGTCAGGCAACTTATCAATAAGCCGCTGGCCGGGGAGATAACCATCTAGAGACATTAAATCTTTTCCGGCAAAAGGTTAATTCCAAATGATTTAAATAAGTTATTCAAGAAATAT
>JAHEMS010000067.1 GCA_024643595.1 Bacteroidota bacterium | reverse complement strand
GGCCAACGCACAAAAGCCGGAACTCGAAAGGCACCTTCCCAGTTTGAATTTTTCTCGCCATGGAATGGCGTTGTACCAGCATCTGGCCATGTATTATAATGCGGACCATTATCAGTAGAATAAAGTACAACGGTGTTGTCTGCAATGCCCAGTTCATCCAGAAGTTTAAGTAACTCACCAACATGAATATCGTGCTCCACCATTCCATCGCCATATTCATCCTGACCAGAAATGCCGCGATGTTCTGCTTTTACGTGCGTACGAAAATGCATCCGAGTTCCATTCCACCATGTAAAGAATGGTTTACCCGCCTTTACCTGACGCGTAATGAAATCTTTTGCAGCTGCTAATGACTCTTCATCAATAGTCTCCATTCGCTTTTTTGTCAACGGACCCGTGTCTTCAATGGTCTGCCCACCCTTGCCATCTGCTTTACATTTCAAAACTCCACGAGGACCATATACTTCGCGGAACGTTTTCCCATTTGCCATAATCATTTTTGTCGGGTAATCTTCATTTTCTGGTTCCTCTTCAGCATTTAAGTGATAAAGATTACCTAAGAATTCATCAAAGCCGTGCATCGTGGGTAAATGTTCATCACGATCGCCCTGGTGATTTTTACCAAACTGTCCGGTAGAATATCCTTGAGATTTTAAAACAGTAGCGATAGTAACATCTGTTTTTTGCCACCCTTCTTTCGCGCCCGGCATGCCCACTTTTGTCATTCCAGTTCTAACAGGGACATTGCCCGCCAGAAATGCTGCCCGTCCTGCTGTACAAGATTGTTGGCCATAATAATCGGTAAAGGCTACCCCCTCTTTTGCAATGCGATCAATGTTGGGTGTCTGATAGCCCATCATGCCACGGTTATTATGGCTGATATTCCAGGTTCCAATATCATCACCCCAGATGACAAGAATGTTAGGTTTAGTGGTTTGAACTGCAGCCTTGGAGGTTGATTTCTTGGCTTGAGCAAATATTGCCGGTGCAAATAGGAAATTTCCCAAAAGAACCAGTAAAAATGCCCTTCGAATTGTTTGTTTCATTATCATAGTAGTGTGATTTGATTTTTTTAACTATAGAAGTGAGCGGTTACAAAGTTAAAAAAAATTAGTCACCATAATCACCTTTTCTTCTGACGAATTATTAAATTCTGTAATTATAGGAATCATGATGAGCTTAACTCTTAAAAATCTCCCAATTACATTTATTTGAAGAGCAAATTGTTCCGCTATCTTTACTCACGATGAGTGAATCTAATAAATTTATTTCGGTCTGCCTCGCCTTCTTTTCTTTGTATAGCCTGGTGATGTTAATGAATAGTTGCAGCAAGTCCAGCGAACAAAAATCAATTGCACCAAGAGAAGTCGATAATAGTCCTGCCACATTTGTAGGCAGTTTTACTTGTCAATCCTGTCACACAAAAGAATATACAGACTGGAAAAAATCAGATCACTTTCTTGCCATGCAGCATGCCCATGACTCAACTGTGCTGGGCGATTTTAATAACACAACATTTATTGCAGATGGGATTACCAACCAGTTTTTTAAAAAAGAGGGAAAATTTTATATCAACACCCAGGGTGAGGATGGAAAAAATCACGACTACGAAGTACAATATGTATTCGGATATTTTCCCTTGCAACAATATCTGATTGCTTTTCCGGGAGGACGATGGCAATCCACCCGGGTAAGTTGGAACTCGCGTGATAAAAAATGGTTTCATCAATATGCCGGTGATAAAATTTATCATCATGACTGGCTTCATTGGACGGGCAACAGCCAAAACTGGAACACGATGTGTGCATCATGTCACTCTACCAACCTGCAAAAAAATTACGATTTCAAAAGCGATAACTATAACACGACCTACAACGAAATCAATGTAAGTTGCGAGAGCTGCCATGGTCCGGGAAGTAAACACATTGAATTTATAAATTCATCAGACTATAAAGCTGGAAAGCATATTGAAAACTCCGCATTGGTGTATGCTAAGAATCCTTCACCGCAGCTACAACTAAATACGTGCGCTCCATGTCATGCACGAAAAGCTGATCTTTCAAATGAAATAATACGGTCAGGCGAAATCATGGACAATTTGATTCCTCAAATTATCAGCAATGAATTTTATTTTGCGGATGGTCAAATCATGGATGAAGATTATGAATATGGTTCTTTCACCCAGAGCAAAATGTTTCACAACAATGTTCGATGCAGCAATTGTCATAATCCACATTCAGGCAAACTCATTGCCATTGGAAATAATTTATGCATGAGTTGCCATAAACCAGAATACAATACCGAGCAACATCATTTTCATAAAATCAACACCGAAGGTGCACAGTGCATCAGCTGTCACATGCCCGTGAAAACCTACATGGGTGTTGATCACCGAAGGGACCATAGCTTTCGCATTCCGCGGCCTGATCAGTCAGTCGTTTACAAAACACCCAACACCTGCACGAGTTGTCATAAAGATAAAAGTGATACCTGGGCGGCCGAAGCTATTAAAGGTTGGTATGGTCCGGCCACGCGATATCATTTTTCGGATGACTTGCTACCGGGAAGTGAGTTCAGTGACAAAAGTGAAAACCACTTAATTAAATTATTGTCCGATACGTTGCAACCCGAGATCGCCAGAGCAACTGCAGTTTCTTATTTAGGAAATATCCAAACACAAAAAAGTGTTGAAGCCTTACTTCGAGCGTTGAAAGACAACAAGGCCATGGTCCGTTATTATGCGGTAAGATCATTAGAAAATTTTCCTCCGGAAGTCTGGCAATCGGTTGCCTATCAAAACTTAACAGACAAAGTACGAGCCGTGCGCATTGCCGCTGCCGATCTATATCATCGCCTGCCACCGGAAGCAATTCCGGCATCTGCAAAAAATACATATGCCGCGGCTGATGCGGAAAATCGAAAATACTTAAACTATCAAACTGATTTTGCCGTGGGCAATATTATGGTGGCCGACTATGAATTGCAAGGAGGGGATCAGTTAGGTGCCATCGCTCATTATATGCGTGGACTGAAAAAAGATAGCCTGATGAACTATGCGCGGCTAAATCTGGCCGCTGCTTACAACACGGTAGGCAAAAACCCGGAAGCATTAAAAACACTAAAGGAAGGGGTGGCAATTGATCCAGCCAATGATCGTATTTTTTATAACCTCGGTCTACTTTATTATGAAATGGGTGATCTTCCATCTGCCATGGAGAGTTTTCAAAAGGCCGTTAGGTTAGGTTCTTCCAACACCGGGTTATATTACAACTACGGACTTCTTTTACAACAGGAGCAAAAAATAAGAGAAGCTGAGCAAGTTTTATTGAAAGGATTTGGGATTAACCCTCAGGCAGCAAACATTAATTATGCATTGGCTTATTTATATGCTAATCAAAATAAGTTGCCAAAGGCAAAACTGCATGCCGAAATGTTGTACAGAATAGATCCTAATAATCCGGAATACCAGGGATTGTTCAGAAGCCTGGGGTTGTAAGCATCCCGGCAGCAGCATCAAAGAAATTATTGATTTTACAAATAATAAAACAGCCTGACCTGGTTCTGAAGGCTCTTTATTTCTGCTTTTTGAGAGGCAATTTTTTAAAAATCTTAGCCGTATAGTCCTGGATCATTTTTGGAATATCATCCGATAATTTGAATTGCTTTTCCGCTTTGGCAGTCCAGACTAATTTTCTGGTTTTAGTATCGTACATGGAATACCCCAGTGATCCGTCTTCTTTGGTAGTTGCCGTAATCTTACCACCCGCTACAGGTGCGGAACCACCTACGTAGTAACCCGGACCACCAACACCTACGCCTACACTTAGGGTAGCACTTTGTGAATATTGTGTAAATTCTTCTACGCTTGTAAAGAAGATGATGACGGCATCAGGTTGCTCTTTAACCAGTTTCATCCCCCTGCTTTGTAATTCCTGATTGGCCGCTTTTTCAACGTAACCTCCAAATAGTTTTTCACCGGCAGGGCGGTTCAGCACACTATCACCCGGTGCTAGCCAGGCATAGGTTTTATACTTTGTAAAATCAGTGTTTGTGTTATAATCAGAGGATACTCCTTGTGCGTTTCCAATTGAAGGGAAAAAAAAGAGGAGAATGACACAACTGTAATTTTGCAAATGGATTGACATATGATTCAGTTAGTTTGATTGCTATAAAAAAGTATGGGCTGTATTTCTAATTCCTCTGCCGTTAAAGTTTTAATACAACCATACTGCCTAGAAATAAGGATAAGGCCAGTAAGATAAAAGATAAAAGGGTTGCAACTGAGTAACTCATTTGAGGATAATATTCTTTCAATCTAGACATACTTTTAAGATGCTGAAGCGTTGCCAACAGAAGCATAATAAACGAGGTGAAAATTAAAATCATACCAAGCTCCCTGCCAGTTATATTTTTTAACAAAGGTGCTTTCCCTGCCTCTAATCTATTGTAAAAATATTCATAGGCTCCTACGCCAACGGTGAGCAAGGTTAGGCTGGTGCGTAACCAGGCAAGTTGAAGTCTTTCAAAAGCTGTTCTGTTTCGCTCCAGCTGTATTTGCTTTTTGGCATTTTTTCTTGGTTGCTGGTCTTGGTCTGATATAGTTTCCAGATTAGTTAATTCCATGAGATAGAAACAATTTTAAAACTGAAATAGAAATAGATGTCAATAAACAAAATCATGACAACTGATTGATTCCAATAGTGCTACCTTATTTTTTCTTCTTGCCAAAATGGTATCCCACCAATAGCTGGTAACGAAACCCATATGCCCAGTTGTTAATTCTACCCTTACTGGTAAACTGCTTATCCGTAATCAAATCATCTAAGCCAGGAAAGCGCTTAATCAGTGCATCAACGATTTCACCTCTGACTTCGTCAGGATCGATTGTAAAATTACCATCCAACTTAAAATCAGCCCTATAGTTTGATATAGAGGGACCAATAAAAATCATATCTATCGTCCACCGGTTATTCAATACAAATTGATAGCCTAGCTGAACGCCAACATTGATAACATCAACTTTCGATTTCAAATCGGCATACTCCGTAGCTCCATTATTTATAATCTCCAGGCTTCGCTTGTTATTGAAATTGAGTATGGAAAAGTATGGACCAATATACACACCATGTGGCGCGGCATATTTGTTTTCCTTTTTGAGATAAAAGCGATACTCTCCGCCAATCTTATACCCGGAAGCTTTAATATTACTTTTTACATTGATGGAATCCAATTGCCCAAAAGGACGCAATTGTTGAAGGCCGCCTGATAGAGCAAATGTCTGATTGGGTTTCACCACTCTTTCGTATGAAAAGATCAAAGAATTTCGATAAAGCCAATGGGAAGTTATATCGATCTTGAAGGTGTTCTTGCGAAGTGTCGTGTCCTTGGTATGCTGAGCCTGTCCTTTTAATCCTGTTGCAAGGATAACCGTGCAAATAAATATTGCTATAAACTTTTTCATTTTTATCACCCTCCTCCAAGGGCTTTGTCTAATCTAACAGTCGAAATTAACGGATTTTGTGATGCCAATATCTTGTAGATCACTACCATGGTAGATAACCAAACTTTCACGGATCTACTATGCCTTATCATTTAAGAATTCGAAAAACCGAGCCAAAGATAGTTGAATATCCTCAGTGGAAAATGTATGATACCAATTATCCAATATGTTTTTTTTCACCAAGATTAATCATCCCGATCTGTCCTTACAGGAATACATAATGTGGCGATTTAGGTGTAAAAAAATAGACGATTCCTGCAAAAAGGAAATACAGAATTAGCCAAACTATTTGATTTTATCGGTTTTCTTGATTTTTCGATTACCAATAATAGCTTCAATTCGGTCAACTCCATTAGAATCTATTGCCTGTGAAAACACACGACGTATGGCCAATACAATTAAAAATGAAAGTAAAATGATATTTCACTTGTAATTAATAGATTTAGACTTCTACTTTTTAACAAAATGTAAGCAGCGTTAAAACAGATGAATTATTTGAATATCAATAAACTACTAAAAATATGAGCAGAACAAAAGTTGCCATTTTAGGATGCGGTTTTATATCCGATATCCACCTGGAAAGTTATGAGCGTTTTGTTCCTGATGCGGAAGTGGTTGCCGTTTATAGCCGCGATATCAATAAGGCAAAGGCCTTCGCATTGAAGCACCATATCAAAAAATGGTATGATTCCATGGACGCGATCATTACCGAATCAGATGGCGAAGTGGTGGACATTTGTTTGCCTAATTTTCTGCACGCAGAGGCTACACTTAAAGCAGCCCGGGCAAACAAACATATCATCATTGAAAAGCCTTTGGCGGTTACATTAGAAGAAGCTGATGAGATGATTAAAGTCTGCGCGGAACATGGTGTGAAGTTAATGTATGCAGAGGAGCTGTGCTTCGCACCAAAATATGAGCGTGTGCGTAGCCTCACCAAGGAAGGTGCCATTGGCAATATCTATATGTTAAAGCAAGCAGAAAAACATTCGGGTCCTCACTCAGATTGGTTTTATGATGTGAACCTGGCTGGTGGTGGCGTATTAATGGACATGGGTTGTCATGCCTTTGGTTGGTTTTTCTGGATGATGAATAACATGAAAATAAAAAATGTCATGGCCACCATGTCCACCGTGTTGCATAAAGAAAGAACACGAGGTGAGGACAATTCAGTGGTAATTGTCGAATTCGAAAACGGAACGATTGGCATAGCAGAAAACAGCTGGGCAAGGCATGGCGGCATGGATGATCATTGCGAGGTTTACGGCACTGAAGGCTTGATGTATGCGGATTTATTCAGAGGCAACGCTGCGCTGGCGTATAGTAAAAAAGGATTTGGCTATGCCATGGAAAAAGCAGACAGTACCACAGGCTGGAGTTTTCCTGTGTTTGAAGAAGCCTTTAACCAGGGATATCCGTATGAGTTGAAACATTTTATTGAATGTGTTCGCAACAACAAAGAGCCATTGGTTACCGGCGAACTCGGCCGAAAAGTTCTTGAAGTAATTTATGCGGCTTACGCGTCAGCCAAACAGGGAAAGAAAATTGAATTACCATTCACCCCTGTTGTTAAGAAGCCAGTGGATTTATGGTTGAGTTAATTTGAGATGAATACGATCACAATTAATTATTGTGGCTAATCAAACCATTTACTTTTTGTTTTTGATAGGCAATTTTTTAAAATCTTTTTTCTATTTGGCGGAAATAAGTTTGGGTATATCATCAGCCATCTTAAAATTCTTATGGCCATACTCGTCCACCAATTTTCTGTTCCTGGTATAATACCTGGAAAAACTCACCGATGCATCTTCAGTAGTCGAAGCGGTTATCTTACCTCCCGCCGATGGCGCGGAACATCCATCATAATAGCCCGGGCCATAATTACCAAAGCTGAATTAAACTAAACTACCATAAAAGCCATCTCAATGGATAAGAAATATGTCAATTAGCGTAACCTTATCTCAGAATTTCGTTATACCTTGAATTACCCCGATCAACTTCCATGCAAATGCTTTCCAATTATTTTCTCCTCGCGATTAGAAATCTTACCAAGCAGCGCGGTTACGCTGCAGTAAATACGCTCGGACTTACCATTGGCCTGGTTTCGGCCATCTTCATTCTGCTTTATGTGCGTGATGAAATGACGTTTGATACCATGCATCCGAAGGCATCAACAACTTATCGCATGGGCTACTGGATGCAATTCAACAACGGAGAAGTTCAGACCTATCCCAATGTACCTGCTGGATGGGATAACTACCTGAAGGATAATTATCAAGGAGTTACGGAAATAAGCAGTTATATACAACAAGGTATGCCTACCAGCATTCATTATTTACCGGATGATAAAATCATGTTGACCGAAGATATCATCTGGGCAGAAGCCAATATCGGCAAACTCCTCTATCTAGATTTCATTCATGGCGATCCGGAAACTGCACTGAAAGAACCAAACAGCATTATTCTGTCAGAGAACGCGGCAAAAAAATTCTTTGGTGAAGGTGAAGCTATTAATAAATCATTAAGCGCATCACATATGATGACCAATAATACTAAAATTGAATTATTGGTCACTGGGGTGTATCGTGATATGCCTGCCAACTCTCATATACGACCTCAGTATATTGCCAGCATCAATTCGCTGAACCCATTTATTCAAAAACTCGATCAGGCATTGAATGAATTCATGGGTGACGGTGAATATGGAATGTGGACACAATCGTTTTTCAGCGCGACGGATGAAAATCAGATCTCCATTATGCAACAAGATTTGCAAAAACGGTCTGATGAAATTATTGAAAAATACAAACTTGATTTGAAGTTCCGTCCAATCATCAAAAAGATCACTGAACTTCACTTTGATCAATCTATGGATTGGTCCATTACCTCCAAGTCAGCCGATAAGAATTACCTCTATATTTTCATCACTATTGCCATCCTGATTTTAGTGGTGGCGAGTATTAACTACATTAATCTCGCCACCGCTCGGTCGGCAAGACGAGCGAAGGAAATAGGACTACGCAAAACATTTGGGAGCCAGCGCACACAGATCTTTTTTCAATTCATGCTCGAATCATTTTTGCTGGTCGTGATTTCGGCATTTTTTGCATTGGTTTTAGTGGCTCTGTTGCTGCCTGAATTTAATACCCTCTCAGAAAAGACCTTTCAATTAAGTGACTTGCTTAATCCTGAAATGATTTTGATCATTGGTGCGGTTGTTATTTTTGTCACCTTGTTAGGTGGCAGCTATCCCGCTATATTTATTTCTGGTTTTGAACCTGCTACTGTCCTCAAGGGTAAGTTTGCATTCCGTAAAGGCTCAACTATTTTTCGTCAAACACTCATTGGTTTACAGTTTGGGGTTGCCCTGATGTTGTTGATTGGCAGCATGGTGCTAGTCCGGCAAATGGACCTGATGCGAAATTCCAAACTGAATGAAGCGGGCAAGCAGATTATTTCCATTCGGTTCGGCGGCTTCGGACAAAATGCCGCAACGGATATGCAATACAGCACCTATAAGAATATGCTGCTTGCCGATCCTCAAATTGCTTCAGTAACCTTAGCTAACCACTTACCACGCCTTGATTATTTCGGACCGTTGAATATGCGGTTCCAGTTTCCGGATATCAAAGAAGAAGAACACGAGTGGTTCCAACTCAATGGTGATTATGATTTTCCCAAAACATTTGGATTGAAAATCATTGCAGGGCGTGATTTCGATCCGCTAAATGTAACTGACTCCACTGCCATTTTGCTGAATGAATCTGCCGTGAAAATGCTAAAACTCACACCCCAGGAAATGATAGGCAAAATAGTAATTCGTCCGGCTCATAGTTATTATGGCGATGTAGATAGTACACACGCCCCGGTTAGAGGAAAAGTTATTGGAGTAGTCGAAGATTTCCCTTTTCGATCTATGCAATACAAGATAGATCCTCTAGGAATTGCTGCACGGCCGCATTTAGATGATCGTATCATTCATGTGCGATTGGCCACCAGGGAAATGGGTGAAAAGATTCAATTCCTGGAACAAGCATGGAAAAACCTATTTCCTAATTACGGTTTTGATTATTGGTTTGTCGATGACGAATTTGGCCGGATGTATAAAAATGAGACCCGAATTTCCGGGTTGACGGAAAAATTTTCAGCCTTAGCCATCTTCATCACCTGTATCGGGCTTTATGGTCTCGCTTCCTTTATGGCGCAACAACGCACCCGTGAAATAGGAATACGCAAAGCCATGGGCAGCAGCAATGCACAGATCATAAACCTTCTCTTGAAGGTGTTCGCGAAATTATTGCTGATTGCTTCCATTATAGCCGTCCCGATTACCTATTTGATGTCCGCCAAATGGCTGGAAAGATTCGTCTATAAAACACCCTTGTCGATTGAAGTATTTACGCTGGCCCTATTGATCCTGGTTTTGATTACTTTGATAACAGTAGGTTATGAAACCTGGAAGGCAGCTAAGACGAATCCGGTGGACACCCTTCGGAACGAATAACCATTTATCGATAAACTTTTATGTAGCATAGGTGTACTTCCAACGATCTCCAATTTCGCGTTGCTAAAAGGCTTATTCCTCATCAATTAATTTATTTCGGATTTCAGTCACTTTTGCATGCAGTTCCTTTGTTTCAGGATTAACTTCAGGGACACTACGATAAATCGTAATTAGCTCACGCAACGCATTATCAAAGTACGGATAGTTCGGATTTCTATCCGGATCCAACGGTTCGCTATTGGCTCGAAGAAAATTATAGACCACCTCAAATTTGCCACGCTGATTTACAATGTAATGCTGTAGTTGGTTTTGAATTTGTTTTTGTTCCTCGGTAACCACAGCAGGAAAACCCTCCAGGGTTGCTAACGCAAGGTGAAGATTCTCGATTTGATATCCCGCCATGGCAACACCTGCCAGCCGTTCACGATCTGTCCCCTTCAGCCCCAGTGTAGATTGCCTCAGCATTTCTTCCATTACCTTTCGTACACTATCATTTTGAGAAATATTTTGCTCATATCGTTTCATCAGAAATTCTAACGTAGCATTTTCGATGCGAATAGCTTTGCTTAGTTCATAGGCAGCTTTAAAGTATTCATTTATTTCATTTTTACGATTAAACAGAATACAATAGTTTAAATCGGATAAATAAATACCAAGATTGGCAGCAATGATTACATCACTATTGATGTATCGCAGGAAATCTTCTGGATTATTCAATATTTTTGAATCAAATTCATTCAGACCTATGAGGTTGTCTGAAACAAGTTGATGATCTGTTAAACTGTTGAAAAAGGAATTTCTCTCCAGGGCAAACGCGCTTGATTCAGTATTAGAATTAATCTCTTGTTTATGGCCGCAAGAGAATTCCAACATCCCTATTAAGCAGATTAATAAATAAGGTTTCATGGCTGGGTCTTTATTTTTGTTTCACTGGATTTTGAATGAATATCCTACTCTAAATCACTTTTGAACGTTGGTTTCATTCTCCCCCAGTCTCTACATAACGGTTGCCTGGTTTTGGCATGAATGGAGCCGTAAATTTTGAAAACAGGATTATAGTTTAATTTTATCATTTTCCTATAACCAGAATTTAATGCGATTTAACGAAAAACTTAACATTGTGCACATCAATAATCTGGAATGTTATACCTTTAATCGCATAAGAAATACACTGATTTTATTATCCTGACCTAGCCAAACTACTTTCAATATGTCTACTGAATCAACCAAGAAAACTGGATTAAAATATAATCCGGTTATTCATTCCACTATTCAACTATTGGCATTAGCCCTTTTGTTATTAGCCTGTTATCTCATCATTGAGCCCTTCATCACGCTGATTGTGTGGGCCGGTGTAATGGCAATTACATTATACCCTTTACAAAAAATCATCACCGGTAAATTAGGTGGTCGAAACGG
>JAHEMS010000488.1 GCA_024643595.1 Bacteroidota bacterium | reverse complement strand
CAATCATGTGCTTGAACATGTTGCCGATGACATCAAAGCGATGCGTGAAATTTACCGCGTACTGAAACCCGGTGGCTTTGCTATTTTACAGGTGCCTTTTTTTTCACCCGTTCCCGAAGTCACTGTTGAAGATTCATCCATCGTGAACGCACGCGATCGTGAAAAGGCGTTTGGCCAGAGTGATCACGTACGAAAATTTGGAAAGGATTATTCGCAACGAATAGCAATCAGTGGATTGAAAGCTGAAGTAAATTCATTTGCTTCATCAATACCTGACCCAATAGCGTTAAAAAATGGCATACACAAACCTGAATTAATATATTTGGGCATCAAGCCATGACTCAATTATTATTGTAGTCAGTTAGGTATACCAACATCACTTATTTATTTTTTTACGATTGATGAAATCGCTTTTTATGTATTTAACTTTTTAAACCTGTGCGCCTTCCTTACATGAGAATTCCGTTTTTATTATTCCTGGTTTTTATCCTGATCTCCTGCAAGGAGGATGAAGCAATAATCAACAAAAAAGAATTGCTGGCGGGTACCACCTCAAAAGAATGGAAGATTCAGGATTATGTTGATGTGAGTGTCAACTGGAGCATTCAGCCCATGTGCATCACTGATGATGTGTGGATATTTTTTTCTAATGGAGATATGCAGCAAAGTGAAGGCGCCAGTAAATGCGATCCGGCTAATCCTCAAATTTATGTAAATGGATTCTGGCAGCTCAATACTGACACTAATACGCTAACCCTGATCCGTTCTTCCACCACCAACTGGACGGTTGATCAACTCACTGCTAATTCATTGGTTATCAAAAGCGGAACAACCAAACTTTCCCTCATCGTCAAATAAAAATTATGCTAAAGAAACGGCTACTTTTTTTTCTCTTCGTGTTAACCGGAATTTCCTGCTCAAAATTAGATGAAGAAATAAATCCCGATAGCTTCCCGCCCAGTGGCTTGGACAAAATGGTATTAAGGGAAGCCAGCGTGCTTAACTATACCGGCCAAAGTGCCACCATTGAGTTTTCCATGAATATGCTCTATTACTATCAAAGCGACTGCTTTGGAGATGGGTTCTACGGAGATTACGCATTTAAATATGGAGCGAATCTGCCCGCATCTGCATTCAGTTTTCCAAACGACCAATCCATGAATTACCAGATTCAGTCGCAACAGGTTGTTGCACCCGTTCTGGAAAACAATGCCTTTTCCACGCTGCTGCTGATTGATAATACCTCTTCACCCCCGGTGGACAAACCGTTGGACAATGTGATTTTTGAACCCATCAACTATTTCTATCTCAACAATCAAAAACCAAATACGATTGCGTTAGCCTCCTTCAATAATATCAGCGGACAGAAAGTAAAAGTTCACAGTGGTTTTAGCGATTCCTGGCAAGACTTTGCCTATGGGGCGTTAACCATGACGGAACAATCAGGTGGCACCAATAGCTTGTTTGAGGCTACCTATGAAATGATTGATTATGTTGCTCAGGAGGCAACCAATGGGGCTAAGTCGATCACCATCATTACCCACAGCACTCCCAATTTAGACAAGCAAAAACTGCAGAGTCTCATTATCAATGCGAAACAGAAAAATATAAAGATCAATGTGCTGGACTTACAGTTTCATGATTTTGAAGCGGATTATTTTTACCTATATCATCTGGCTTTGAACACGGGAGGCGTATATGTATATGCCCCCACCGAAAACGGCAAGTCATACCGGGGATTTAACAATGTCATGTTGAATTATGCCTCTCTGCTCAAAAATCAATTTTACCAATATCGCCTTCGTGTAAAAATCAACTATACCGGGGCAGATCCAAACTATTTTGAACCCGGCTATACCTATAATTTTTCCTACCTGTTGTCTTATTTCATAACCGATCGTGGTTTCTGCTACAAAACATTACCTGAAGAATTTGAAAATAATTATTTCTATTATGCATTTGATCTTTAAGCCAGGCCTAATCGTCATTTTATTTTGCCTACTCTCTGTGTCTGCCTCCTATAGTCAGCGTATATTCTTTGGATTTGGAAACCACTATGAGGTATTTCATTATGGTACAGTAAATTCCACCTATGTTTTACCTTCAACGATTTCCTATTCCGCTTATATACCCGATAAAAATCAAAAATCCTTTACATCCATCCTCCCATCCTTTTCACTCATTGCCGCGGTAGAATACAAGCGTATGCGTTTCACCTTCGAGCCCGGTTTCAATTGGCTGAATTTTCCATACACCATGCACTACCCACTTGGTGGGAGCGACCAGGACACGGATAAAGAAGACTATTATACCAGTGTCGGTACAGTGGCATTACCGTTACTGCTCAACTATAACTTTTATTCTTCCCGAGCGAGACAGTCGCGGTGGTTTTTCATAGCCGGTGCAGAATATCAATATAATCTCAGTAAACAGTATGTGTATAATATCTACTACCAAAAAAACATGATGTTTGGCGTATTGGGTGCCGGAATTCAATTCCAGGGATTTTACCGCCCATTTGTTTCATTGCGACATCATACCCTGATCAATGTGGCCAATCCTGCTGACAGCAGAATTAACTATATCTCCATCAACTGGACCTTACATATACCTTCTGACAAAATCAGAAAACAAAATCTCTATATCGAAGAATGAAAAAAATTCTATCCTTTATTTTCTTGATCAGTGTTTCCTGGCTTACCTATGCTCAAGGTAGTCAACCGGTTGAATTAACCATTCAAAGCGGACACTTCGATGCTATCAGAAGCCTTGACTTTAGCCGAGATGGCAAATTTATAGCCAGCGGTGGAGATGATGGAATGCTTAAAATTTGGGATATCGCATCAGGACGTTTATTAGCCACCTTTGTTCAACGCGGTGGCTCCATTCAGTCTATCGCCTTCAGCCCTACTTCAAGATATGTTGCCACGCTAACCGGATCAGGTCAGCTGTCCATTTGGAATGTCGGCACGTCACACGAGGAATACCAGACCACGATATCGAATGGTGATATACAATCTGTCTATAATAAAATTGAATTCCCAGACAAGGATGATCA
>JAHEMS010000066.1 GCA_024643595.1 Bacteroidota bacterium | reverse complement strand
AGCGCGCCAAGGCAAGCTGTTCATGGCTTTTAGGAATATGAATGGCGTGAAGCGATTCCTTTTTACCCAGCAACTTTTGCTTTTGAAGAATGGATGCCGGCAATGTTTCACGGATATGATATTGGGCAAGGGTTATGATTTCTTGCTCAAGTTTGACAATAAACTTACTGTCTATATAGCGTGCTTTCAATTTTTCAGTTACCGCGTAGACAGGCTGGAGAAATCCTCCTTTTTCATTTTTAGCGGTGAGGGGTTCCATTTCCGGATGAGCAATGGAAAGTATTTTTCCATAGCGATTTGGTTTTCCAAAAACCACAAACATCACATTCGGTTGTATTTTCTTTGTAACCCAGGAAATTCCCTGAAACCAAACTAACTCAATCTCTCCTGTTCCATCCGTGAAATGACCTACTAACCGTTTTTTGAATCCAGCCCCTATAAATTCAAAATCGGTAATCTTGCCTTTTAACTGTACGTGAGGCATCTGTTCATTTATCTGACTGACCGTATAAAATTGTGTGCGGTCTTCATGGCGGAATGGATAGTATTGAATCAGATCGCCAAACGTAAACAATTTCAATTCCTTCTGAAGTAAGGCAGCCCGCTGAGGCCCTACGCCTTTAAGAAATTCAAGTGAGGTGTCGAAAAAATTCGCCATTCAAATTATCAGCAATCAATTATTCTTCCACTCCAGTGTATTTATAAAATGAAGTGTTTCTTTTTTCATAAAATCGATGGCGGGGGCCAGGGAATCATTTTGCACGCGCGTATTAAAGTAAAGTGCGCCTCTCAAAAAATTTCTGGTAGAGTCAGTCATGGTAAATTGAAACTGGCTTGGAACTTCCCCGGATATCTCTGCTATTAAAGCGGTTTTACCACTGGGCGTGACCGTAATTAATTCGTCAATGCCAGAAGCTTTTATCTGCTGCTTCGAAGTAAGATTGTAGGAATCATCGAGCAACTCCTTCAAAAAATCTTCACGATTATTCAGCCTTTTATAGGTGATGTGAATGTTCGCTTTCAATTCAGGATAATAGATTTCAACCCAATGTTTTTCACTAAACCAAGATGAATCGCGTAGCAACCGTGCGTGCTGGGAGTATTCAAACTGATAGGGTAAAGAATCAGGCGACAACCGGTATTCTTGCACTGGAAGCGATAATCGGTTGTACCCTTTCGGCTTAGGTTGGTAGTCTCTTGTACAAGAGACCAGAAAGATCGTGACCAGAAAAAAACCTGCTCTTCTATTTCCGGGTGTAGATAAGAAGCGCAGGTTTTTAGAAATTTTATAAATCATCAAAATGGTAAATCGTCAGTTAAATTTTCAGAAACTTCACTGTTGCTGAATGCTGGTGTTGAAGTGGATGGGCGATCTACCGTTCCTGCATTTCCACCGCTTGATCGTGTTGTACTAAGCATGGTCATATTGTCTCCCACGATTTCAGTGGTATAGCGCGTAACCCCCTCTTTTTCCCAACTACGGGTACGCAACTTTCCTTCCAGGTAGATCATGTCTCCTTTATGCAGATACTTGGCGGCTATTTCCGCTAGTCCTCTCCATAAAACGATGTTATGCCATTCTGTAATTTCTTTTTTATCGCCTGTTGTCTTGTCTTTGTATGATTCCGAAGTCGCAATGGTAAAATTCGCTACCGTTGCTCCATTTTCAAGATTTCTCACTTCCGGGTCCTTGCCCAGCCTTCCTACTAAGATCACTTTGTTTACGCCTGACATATATTTATTTGTTTAATTACATCATTACATGAGGGATCACAAAATTATTAAAATTCCCGGCTTAGTCTAAATAACCATTTTCCTGCAAGAACCTTGAAACCAATATCGGCTTGGGAAGTTTCATTACTTGTTTTTTGTTATAAAATGCCAATTCATGTTGCTTGATTAGGTTTTTTATCGAAGTAACATCTGAAACTTTTATCCACAAAAAACGGGTCAGCAGCTGTTGATGGGATAATACATGTTTTTGAATTTTGCCAGAAACTTTCGTTTGGTGCCTTTTAAATTCCTTAAAAGCAGATAAGGTTTTTTCCGGATTGGTAAGACGTGCGTTTTCAATTAGAAAAAAATCATAAAGGCCATTCCATATGTCGTCTGCTTTTCGCTTTCGCATTAAAAGTCTGCCCTGGTACTCTATTACTATATAAGTAAAGTATCTTTTCTTAACGAAAAGTTTTTTAGACTTCACTGGCAACGATACTTGCAGATTCTGTTGATTGGCAAAACAGGTATTCATAAAAATACACGAATTGCACATTGGATTTTTAGGAGTGCAGTGCAAGGCACCAAACTCCATCATGGCCTGGTTGAACAGATCCGGCTGATGCTGATCGATTAGTTCATTTGCCTTCGTAAAAAAATAAACTTTACCTTCTGTACTTGCAACATCCAGGTCGATCCCAAAGATCCTGGCAAGAACGCGGTAAACATTTCCGTCAACAACGGCCACCGGCACCCGAAAAGCAATAGAGGCAATGGCTGCCGCAGTATATGATCCAATGCCTGGGAGAGTCATTAGTTCTTTATAAGTATCCGGAAAACGTCCACCGTATGAGCTTGCCAATTCTTTAGAACAGGCATGCAAATTTCTGGCACGCGAGTAATAACCCAATCCTTGCCATAACCTCAGCACTTTATCTTCTTTTGCCCTGGCAAGAGAAAATACATCTGGAAATTGTTCAATAAATTTTTGATAATAAGGCAAGCCTTGCGCAACTCGGGTCTGTTGGAGGATTATTTCCGAAATCCAGATTTTATATGGATCGCGGGTTTGTCGCCATGGCAGGTCGCGTTTGTTCTCCTCATACCACGAAATAATTTTTTTTGAAAAAAATGTTTTGTTCACTGTTTTGGCCCGCAAAGGGTACGAATGTCTTAAAAACACTACAATTCACCGTAAGTTATCATCATTTAGTGACCAAATTTCTACCCATGTTGGTGATAATCAATAAATTCATTTTGCGATTGAGCAAACTGCGTTTAAATTTGCCGTCCTGAATTTTTATATCAGTTCTAATAATTTATAAACGATACAACCGTGACTAAAGCAGACGTAATCAATCAAATCGCAGAGAAAACAGGAATCGATAAAGCAGATGTTTCTGCTTCCGTTGAAGCATTTTTTAACATCGTTAAATCGAACATGGCTGGTGGCCATAACATTTACGTTCGCGGGTTTGGTAGTTTTATCAATAAGAAAAGAAAGAAAAAAATTGCACGGAATATTTCGCGCAATACTGCCATAGTAATCGATGAGCATTTTATCCCCAGCTTTAAGCCGGCTAAGATTTTTATTAACAAAATCAAAAACAGTGATAAGGTTAAGCAGTTGGCTGAAAAGTAATAGATCGTTGATTGTTGCCTGTTGTTAAGCAATCATGCTGTTGCGAACAACCTCAACTTACAATCATTCCCAAATGTTAAAAACCCGGATCATTTTAGTACTTGTGGTAGCCACTTTGGTCTGGATTATCTATTTACTGCCAAAAGGCGTTGTAGAGAATGACAGTCAGCTCAAGGAAGAGGCGCCGGTGCAAACTTCAACGCCGGCAGGACATAGCGACATACCGGCAAACATATCCGAGTCGATAAGAACCATACGGCCTCAATACCGCACTGATTTGTCAAATCAAAAAAATGCTATCTTTGCCGACTCTTTGCGAAGTTTATACACGCAGGCTGGTCAATTTGACAGCGCAGCATGGTTTGCGGAACAAGCAGCATCGTTCTTTAACACAACTGAAAGTTTTATAAAAGCAGGCAATAGCTATTACGAAGCCTATACTTTTGCTATGGGGCCTGAAAAACAGGAACAGATGGCAGTAGGAGCGCGTACCTGGCTTGGAAAGGTCCTCGACGTTGAACCTAAGAATCTGGAAGTCAAGACAAAAATTGCCATGACTTATATGAGTTCCAAGGCTCCTATGCAAGGAATTTCAATGATGCGTGAAGTGCTTGCTGAAGACCCTAAGAATGAATTTGCACTATTTAATATGGGGATGCTTTCCATTCAATCAGGACAACATGAAAAAGCCATTGAATATATGGAAAGACTGATCGCGGTGAACCCAATTCATGTGCAGGGCCAACTATTGTTGGGCATTGCTTACATGAATAAAGGGAATAAGGACCAGGCTCGTCAGCAATTTGAAAAAGTGAAACAATTAGATAATGATCCAGCAGTGCAGGCTACAGTGGATTCATATCTCAAAGATTTAAAATAATTTATTTTTTATAACCCGTCCGCCCGTTGGCGGACAAAACCAAAACATATTATGCCAAGTGGTAAGAAAAGAAAGAAACACAAAATGGCTACTCACAAGCGCAAGAAACGCTTGAGAAAGAACAGACATAAGAAGAAGTAATTAACATCACCCCAAATCATCTAAAATTATAGTATGGATTGGCGGTTTAAATTTTTAAGTTTTGAGTAATGAACTAATTATTAGTGCTACTCAGGACGGATGTCGCATAGCCCTTCTTAAGAACAAACAGCTTGTAGAATTCCATGAAGATCAGGGAGGAAGCAAGTTTGTGGTTGGTGATATTTATCTGGGCACCGTAAAAAAGGTTGTTCAGGGGCTGAATGCAGCTTTCATTGATATAGGATACGAAAAGGATGCATTCCTTCACTACCTGGATCTTGGACCTAAATTCAGCTCGTTACAAAAATTCACCAAACTTGTTCGTTCCAGAAAGGTTACCGGAGGTAAGCTGGATAAATTCCAGCTCGAAAAAGAAATAGATAAGCATGGCAAAATAAGCCAGCAGCTTTCCCGAAACCAGCTATTGCCGGTTCAGGTGGTGAAAGAACCTATTTCCACCAAAGGTCCGCGACTTTCGTGCGAGTTGTCAATAGCAGGCCGATACCTGGTATTGGTGCCCTTTTCATCCGGGGTAAATGTTTCAAAGCGCATTTCAAGCAGCGAAGAACGCAAGCGCCTTCAGCGATTAATACAATCCATCAAACCCGAAAACTTCGGGGTAATCATACGAACTGTTGCAGAAGGCAAAGAGGTGGCGGAATTGGACAAAGATTTGCGCAACCTGGTTAAAACCTGGGAAGAAGGAGTTTCCCGGATAGTAGAAGGAAACCCACGGGATAAAGTAATTGGTGAGCTAAGCAAAACATCATCTGTGCTTAGAGATGTACTTAATGAATCGTTTGACAACGTTCACGTTGATGACAAAAAGATTTTTGAAGAGGTTAAAGGCTACATCCGCGCCAATGCACCAGATAAGGAGAAAATCGTAAAAATTTACACCGGAAAAGCCAAAATCTTTGAGCACTATGGAATTGAGAAGCAGATTAAGTCAGCTTTTGGACAAACCGTAAGTTTACGAGGTGGCGGTTATCTAATTATAGAACACACCGAAGCCCTTCACGTCATTGACGTGAATAGTGGAAATAAATCAAACCGGGAGGAGAATCAGGAAACCACAGCCCTTTCTGTAAATATTGAAGCCGCCAAAGAGGTTGCTCGCCAGTTACGCCTGCGCGACATGGGTGGTATAATTGTGGTTGATTTTATTGACATGCGTAATGCAGACAATAAAAGAATGATTTATAACGCCATGAAGGAAGAGATGGAACTGGATCGCGCCAAGCATACAGTACTTCAACTTTCAAAGTTTGGATTAATGCAGATCACCCGCGAGCGCGTTCGCCCGCAGATGAATATTGCCACCAAGGAAGTATGTCCTACCTGCAATGGTTCAGGCAGCATATCGGCAAGTATTTTAATCACTGATCAGATCGAAGAACATATAGAGCATCTTTACATTAAGCAAAATGAGAGCAATCTCGTGCTTGCTTTGCATCCTTTCCTATTTGCGTATTATACAAAAGGGATTATTTCGAAAAGAGTCAGGCTATTCTTCAAATACAAAAAATGGATAAACCTGGTGAAAGACAGTTCGCTGGGGATAACAGAATTTCACTTTTTGAATAAGGATGGGGAACAAATTGATATTGGTCATAAAAGTATAGCTAGCCCAGAAGACGAATAGCTTTTACGCATATTCTGCGGGATTCATCTGTCATCCTGTCATTTACTTTATTTTGGAACACCATTTGATTCTGGAGTGTTCGCATATATTGTTTTATTAAATCTGAAATTATGACAACTGTAGCTGAGAAAGGATCCATTTCCATCCATACTGAGAATATCTTCCCTATTATTAAAAAATTCCTCTATTCTGATCACGAAATCTTTCTGCGTGAACTGGTGAGTAACGCCGTTGATGCAACGCAGAAGCTAAAGAAGCTGGCTTCCATTGGCGAATTCAACGGTGAATTAGGGGATCTTAAAATCGAGGTCAGTTTCGATAAAAAGCAAAAGACCATCACGGTAAGTGACAAAGGTCTTGGGATGACCTCCGAAGAGATTAAAAAATACATTAACCAGATTGCTTTTTCCGGGGCGGCAGAATTTGTTGAAAAATTTAAAGACAAAGGCGATGCCAAGGACATCATAGGAAAATTTGGTTTAGGGTTTTACTCCGCATTTATGGTGTCCGATAAAGTCGAAGTAATTTCAAAGTCCTTTAAAGAAGAAGGAAAAGACGCCACGCGTTGGGAATGTGATGGTTCCACCGAATTTGAACTGTTTGATACTGCTAAAGAAGCACGGGGAACAGATGTTATCCTTCATATTAATGCAGACTCCGAAGAGTTTCTGGACGAGTTTCGTCTAAAAGGCATTCTGGAGAAATATTGCAAATTTCTGCCGGTAGAAATCAAGTTTGGTACTAAAGAGGATAGTGTTGAAGATGGCGTTGATAAAGACAACAAGCCAAAATACAAAACGGTAACCTCTGATCGTATCATCAACAATACCTCCCCCATCTGGACCAAGGCTCCGCTCGAATTAAAAGATGAAGACTATTTAGCGTTTTATAAAGAGCTGTATCCCTTTACAGAAGATCCTCTCTTCTGGATTCATTTGAACGTGGACTATCCCTTCAATCTTACCGGCGTATTGTATTTCCCCAAAATCAAAAATGATTTTGAAATGCAACGCAATAAAATTCAATTGTATTCCCGGCAGGTATTTATCACTGATGAAGTGAAAGATGTGGTGCCCGATTTTTTAATGCTGCTTCATGGTGTATTAGACTCCCCGGATATCCCTTTAAATGTTTCTCGCAGTTATTTACAGAGTGATGCCAGTGTAAAGAAGATCAGCTCACATATCACGAAAAAAGTTGCTGACAAATTGGTGGATATGTTCATCAAAGACCGCACTGAATTTGAAAAGAAATGGGACGACATCAGCGTATTTGTGAAATATGGAATCATAAGCGATGAAAAGTTTGCTGAAAAAGCTAAGGAGTTCGCTTTATTGAAAAATACAGACGGAAAATATTTCACCTTGAAGGAATATGAGGATAAGGTAAAGCCAAACCAGACTGATAAAGATAAAAATGTGGTTTACCTCTATGCGTCAGATGTAAATAAGCAACATGGTTTCATTGAAATTGCCAACAACCGCGCCTATGATGTGCTTGTGATGGATGGTGTTTTGGATAGTCACTTTATTAATCACCTTGAACAGAAACTGGAAAAGACCCAGCTAAAGCGTGTTGATAGTGAAACCATTGAAAAGCTGATTGCAAAAGATAGCGCCGTTGCCAGCGTACTCAGCAAGGAAGAAGAAGAATCTGTGAAAAATATTTTTGAAACTGCCATCAATAACAAGAGCATGACCGTTGCCGTTGAGTCTTTATCACCGGATGACCTTCCTGTTACCATCACCATGAGTGAGTGGATGCGCAGAATGAAAGACATGAACCGTACTGGTGGAGGTGGAGGCATGTATGGCTTTATGGGCAATATGCCTGACAGCTATAATGTGGCGATCAATGGCAATCATGCACTTGTTCAAAAAATTTTAAAAGCAGAAAACGAAGAACATAAGACCAAACTTGCCAAACAGGTTTATGATCTCGCCTTGCTCTCGCAGAATCTGCTTACCGGTGCAGACTTGACCAACTTCATTAAACGAAGCGTAGAATTGGTGGGATAATCAATGCGGTCTTTGCTTTTGAAAAGGATGGGAAAATAATTTTTTCCTACCTTCGTTTATTCGAAGCATGATCAGATTCATTGTTATATTTTTTATTGTAGCTATATCAACTGGCCTTCATGCACAGCAAAAACCCAATGTGCAGGAAGGCCAGTTTACTTTTGATACGGACAGACCCTTCACTTTACTGGAACTTGATCAAAAAGAAGAACCTATTCCAACCAAAAAGAAAAAACCCAAACGCAAAGTTTATTACGGAATCAAAACCAAAAAGGGGTTTACCCGCAAAGGATTCGGCGACAAGATGGTCATCGAATTATTCTATGTGTTAAAGAAACCTGATGTTCCCACTGGTTTTGCACGCGATGTTTACTGGTATGACTTTACGCGCAAAGAATTACGCAGAACAACCAACGCGGCTTTTGATACGAAAAAGGGCGTGTTGGCTCATGGACCCTATAAAAAAATGATGGGAGACATCCTCCTTGAAGAGGGCATATTCTATAAAGGAACCAAGCATGGCCGATGGATGCGGTACGATCGCAATAACCTGGTAGAAGATAAAGAGAAATACTATAAAGGCTGGCCAAAGGAATCACTGGTAACCTACTACGATCCCAATGAACGCACCAAATTAAAGGAGATTACCCCAATCGAATATGGAGAAAAGGAAGGGTATTATTATCTCTTCCATGAAAACGGACAAATTGCCGTGCAGGGAGAATACCACTGGGATGAACGCGTAAATGATTGGATTGAAAATTATCCGAATGGGAAACGTAAAAAAATTATTACCTATCCCAAAGAACCTTTTGAGAAAGTAGCCAGACCTTATGTTCGCAAAGAGTGGGACGAGAAAGGAAAAGAGATTTTTTCAAGATGATTTTATGGGAGCGTTTCTTATTGTAAAAACCATCCTGTTCCATTAGTAAAATGCATCTTCAAAGTGCCGGATGTCTGGAACGTCCTGACGCATGCTGATGGCTACAACATCAAATCGCATATTTCCATTATAGTTATGCTCATAGGTATAATGCTCAGCTCCAAATATCACATTCTTTCTTTTCTGATAATCGACAAACTCTTCCGGATAGCCAAATTTATCAGAAGATCGCATCTTGACCTCCACGAACACCAGCCATTTATCTTTACGAACAATTAAATCAATTTCTGATCGCTTGTGTCTGTAGTTCCGTTGTACGATTTCATAACCCTTCGACTTTAAATATTCGGCCGCCACATCTTCGGCTTCCTTCCCTTTTTTGATTTTATCGCTGATCATAATATTCTACCTTTATATATTGAATATATCATGTAAAGAATGAAGAAACTAATCGAAGGCTTTACTCTACAATTGGCCGATGCTTTGAAGATCGTACAATCCGTTGATCTGGTGCGGCCAGGCAGCGATATACGTAATATATTAATAACAGGCATGGGAGGTTCGGGGATAGGTGCCGACTTAGTGGAATCACTATCATTTGGTCGCGTTCCCATTCCTATCACCGTTAGTAAAGGATATAACATCCCTCAATTTGTAAGTCCGCACACTCTTTTCATTGCATGCTCCTATAGCGGCAACACAGAAGAGACACTCTCTTCCATTAGCAAAGCTATGTTAAAGCGAGCGCACATTATTTGCATCACTTCTGGCGGCAAGATGCTTGAATTAGCCAAAGAAAATAATATTCTCTGGATTCAAATTCCTGGTGACTCCACTACCTCCCGTGGCCATATTGGATACATGATGATCTCTCTCATCGCTGCGCTCTATCACACCAATTTAATCGGTGCCGCTTTCATTAAAGAAACTGAAAATGCTATTGAATATCTTAATCGTGGCGAAAAGGCAATACAGTCGGAAGCTGAATTAATAGCGAAAAAACTAAAAGGGAAACTTCCTATTATTTATTGTGATGAACGATTGAAGGCAATGGCTACCCGTTTTCAAAATCAATTGAATGAAAATGCAAAACAGCTGGCACACGTTAATACATTTCCTGAAATGAATCATAATGAAATTGTCGGATGGCAATTTCCTGAAAACATACTCCAGCACGCGCAGGTGATTTATTTGTATTCTGATCACGATCATGAGCGGGTGGAAAAAAGAATGGAAATTTGCCGCCCGATATTTGAAAGCCGTTCCAACCCAATCATAGACATTGTAGCCGAGGGAGCATCGTTGCTTGAACAATATTATTACCTGATTCATCTCACCGACTGGATTTCCTATTTTCTGGCTAAGGAAAATGGCGTTGAATCAGCCCCGGTAGAAGCCATTGATCAGTTGAAAAACGAACTTTCCAAAATCAGGTGAATTCGCTCCTGAACAAAAAAACCAAATGTCTTGATCTGGGTTTGATGGATTACCAACAAGCCTGGGACTATCAGACCAATTTGTTTCAATCCATTGTTGATATAAAAATTCAAAACCGTGCGCTAGCTGATAGCGAGCACCGAATTACGAACAACTATTTGCTTTTTTGCGAACACCCCCACGTATTTACGCTGGGCAAAAGTGGCGAAGAAAAAAACCTCCTGATAAAGAAGGAAGATCTCCATAGCATAGAGGCAACCTACTATCACATTAATCGTGGTGGGGATATCACCTATCATGGTCCTGGACAGATTGTTGTTTATCCCATTCTTGATCTTGAAAATTTTTTCACAGATATTCATCAATACATGCGATTACTCGAGGAGTCGGTTATCCAAACGCTCGATGAATTCAATATTAAAGCCGGAAGAATTAATGGCCTGACTGGTGTGTGGGTCGATTACGAAAATGAAAAGACAGCTCGCAAAATTTGCGCGCTAGGCGTCAAAACAAGTCGCTGGGTTACCATGCATGGATTGGCTTTTAATGTTAA
Organism: Bacteroidota bacterium; assembly: GCA_024643595.1. Taxonomy (GTDB): domain Bacteria; phylum Bacteroidota; class Bacteroidia; order Cytophagales; family Cyclobacteriaceae; genus ELB16-189. Next base: position 511 of record JAHEMS010000066.1, on the reverse strand, counting down.
CACAATGCTTGAATACTTCCAGTATATTATACCCTGTGGAATAGAAGACAAAGCTGTTACCTCGTTGAATAAGGAGTTGAAAAGTGAGCAAGACATAGGACGTGTTAAGTCCATCTTGAAAGAAAAAATGACCAAACTCTTTGGCATGGAAATCGTAAATTAGTTCATCCATGTTGAAGGGAAAATCCGTCGCAGTTATTAAATCTGTAATTGTCTTTACATGTTCGCTATGCTATCTGTTACCAGCAAACGCACAGCAACCCCCATTGGAGAAACAAAAAGGTGTGTGTTGGGTTGCCGGAAAGGAAGTGGTGACAGAAAAAGAGTTCAATTCACTTCTAAGCAATCATATAAACTGGATTTCTCAAACGCCGTTTGCCTGGCAGGCCAATGCGGCTTCATCATCGATAAAATTAAATAGCCAGTCAGATCGTGTTTGGTGGGGCGAATCCGATAAGGGAATTGCCGAAACGACAGCACTTGCCAAAAAACTTGGGATTAAAACAATTTT
>JAHEMS010000487.1 GCA_024643595.1 Bacteroidota bacterium | reverse complement strand
GGCGAAGCGATTGTTGGAGGCACCGAAATTAAAAAATGATTTGTAGGAGTTATCAAAAAATATTCCGTAGGCAGTATTACTATGCACGCCAATGTAAAATGGAATCGTTGCATAGATAGGATCTGCATCAACACCATATCCAAAGTGATCTGTGTTCCAATTTTGATACCCTTTACCGCTACGATCTAATGATCCGGTTTTTTCACCAAGTCCTATAAAACGTTCATGCGGTTGAAGCTTCTTATACGTAGTCACTTGCTCACCATTCCAACTGGTTCCAAACGCAGGATCATCAGCGTTAAGCAGTTGATCTTTTGTGGTATAAAATGAAAAACGTGCTGGACATTTTTGGATAACCAATCGCAGGGCAGTCGTTTCTAATTGTATTTCGAGATTTGATTCTTTATAGCTAAAACGATTTTGTTGCGGTTCTGTAATGACAGCATAGGAGAAATCATCAAAAGCTTCTTCTTTTGTGATTGAAATCCGGATGACGTTTGCTGAATAAACTTTTACACGAAAAATTCCATTGCTGGTATAACCAACGATTCCGTCTTTTTTACGAATTATTTCGCTGACACTCCCCAAACTTTTATCGCATTTTTGAATTGAAGTGTGCGAATGCTTTACCTTTTCCAATACATTCATAATAGCTTAAAGTAAAAATAATTTAAGCGGATTATGCGAGAAAGGGGCTTAACAAATAACCGAAATCGATTGCGGTAACATATTAACTGTTGCGAAAATAATGAAGGAGAAAATTAATTTTTTCCTTTTTTTCCTTTTCGTAAGGATGACTGACGCACCACTAATCGTGTTTTTAAAATTTTAGTCTCAGGTGGAAATACTTCGTCATCGCTGGCCTTTGCACTTTTTTCAATGCGATCGATTAACATACGGGCAGCTTCTTGTCCCATTTCAAAACCAGGTTGATCTACAGAAGATAATGGAGGATCCATCATAGAACTGAAGAACCAATTACTGAAACCAATTAAGGCTACATCCTCGGGAATTCGTAATCCTTTTTCTTTAATAGCTGGGATGGCACCCATTGCAACCGGGTCGCTTGATGCAAATATTCCATCTGGAGGATTTGGAAGTTCTAACAGTTGCTTAGCAGCAAGCTTACCTTCATCGATTGTACCTAGCGAACACGTAACAATTAAATCTTTATCTACCGGCAAATTGGCTTCGGCCATTGCCTCCATATAACCTTCGAGCCTTTGCTTAGTAATTTCCAAGTTTGGAGGTCCTTCAAGGTGCGCGATTCGTTTGCAACCCTGTTCTATCAAGTGGCGTGTTGCTTCCTTGGCACCACTTTTATCATCTACGATGACTGTACAATTTTTTGCAGGATCATAGACCCGGTCAAAAAATACCATCGGTACACCCCGTGAAAGGGTGGATTCAATATGATCAAAATTTGTAGTTTCTCGGGAGATAGAGATCAGCATTCCATCAACACGGCTATTAAACAATGCTTTAATATCCAAAATTTCACGTTGAAGTGATTCATTTGACTGGGTGATGATAATATTATAACCGGCACTATAGGCCACATCTTCAATGCCACTTATTACAGTTGAGAAAAAGAAATGGACAAGTTCAGGAATAATGACTCCAATTGTATTGGTTTTGCTTTGGCGTAAGCTTAATGCTACCACATTGGGTTGATAATTTAGCTTTTCAGCAAGCTCATTAACCGCTTTTTTTGTTTTGACGCTAATATCGGGATGATCTTTTAATGCTCGCGAAACGGTAGAGGGGGAGATACCAAGCTCCTTGGCAATGTCTTTTATGGTGACCTGATTGTACTTCATAATGCAAGTATAATCAGTAATTAGCTAACCTTTCTTTTGGAAGCAAAAATATTGCAATTCACCGCAATCGTTTGTGTTACCGTTTCCACTCTCGATTTCGTTAATTTTTACTATATTTTTGAGAAAATTGATGGTTGATGTTCATACATTTTCACCGTCAAATTCCATTTCTGGAAGCGTTTTAATTTTTGAAATGTTAACAAGATGGGAGTTATGAAAACTAAATCAAAACCAATACAGTATGATGAAACATTATCTATTCAAATTTAAATGGTGTTTTGTTTTGCTACTCTTTGCAACATCCGTTGCAGTTGGGCAAAATAGAACAATTACGGGAACGGTTACTGATTCTGGAGATGGATCGATTCTACCCGGGGTAAACATTCTGATAAAAGGATCCACCTCAGGAGCCGTTACAGATTCTTCAGGAAAATTCACAATAGCAGTATCTGACAATTCAACGTTAGTGTTTTCGTTTGTTGGATATGCTTCTCAAGAAGTAACAGTAGGAGGTCGAACAGTAATCGATGTCTCACTGCAATTAGATGCAACAGCATTATCAGAAGTAGTGGTGATTGGTTATGGAAGTGTTGAAAAGAAAGACATTACAGGAGCAGTCGCGGATATTTCCCGTGCAGATTTTAACAAAGGCGTAATGGCATCACCACAGGATCTTATTGTTGGAAAACTAGCTGGTGTGAGTGTAATATCAAATAGTGGTGCACCAGGGGCAGGTTCTACTATCCGTATTCGTGGTGGTTCCTCACTTCGTGCAAGTAACGATCCTTTGATTGTTATTGATGGTTTTCCTGTTGATAACGGAGGTATTTCTGGGGTCGATAATATTTTGGCTACCATCAATCCCAATGATATTGAAACATTTACTGTATTAAAAGACGCATCTGCAACCGCTATTTATGGTTCGCGTGCCTCCAATGGTGTAATTATCATTACAACAAAAAAAGGACAAACTGGCAAACCAAAATTTAACTTTACTACAACACTCTCTTTAAGCACTCCGGCTAAATATTTTGATGTATTTGATGCCAATGAATATAGGACTTTAGTTGATGACCTCGTTACACAAGGGAAAATTAATCAGGCAGATGTTGATGCTAAATTAGGGGATGAGAGCACAGATTGGCAAAAGGAGATTTTCCGTGATGCATGGTCTACTGACAACAGTTTAAGCATGACGGGTTCGGTTAAAAATATACCATATCGTGTTTCGTATGGTT
>JAHEMS010000065.1 GCA_024643595.1 Bacteroidota bacterium | reverse complement strand
CATTGCTAATCACCTTCTGGATGAATTTTACACTTCCGAAAATGATTTAAAGTTATTTGAGCTGTGGCTGCTTGATTATAATATTATGCAATCAAGCAGAGCCTGGTTTTTACACAATCAAATGAATGCCGAAATCATGGAAAATATTATTTCTGCTTTGGGCGTACGCAAAAAGGATGTTGATCTTAATGTTCTTCTGCTTCATCTGGGTAATGCTAAATTTAATGCCAATGAACCTGCATCTGCGATACAATACCTGGAGCTGATTCAGACGGAAAAATTGCTGAATGCTTTTCAGTATAAAAACTTAGGGTTTGCGAACTCCTACTCATTTGAAATGGTAGCCAGAGCCATAGCGAATCTTGTTCAGCATAATCGAATTGATCTTGCCTATCACCTTTTAAATGTTTTTAAAAAAGAAATAAACCGATCATCGTTATATGGCTATGCCAGTCAGTTGATTTCCTTGTCGGGGGCATCTCCGGTCATGGCGGCACAGCTCATCGACTCGGCAAAAAAAGAAATGAATCGAATTAAAAGCGCCTCTGACTTTCAACCAAATCGGTTAAATGTAGCGATTGCGTTAATGTATTTAAATCCTGATGAAAATGTTGAGGAAGCCTATAAAACCATTAAAAATTCTTTTAATAAATTTGATGCCTTCACCCGATTTAGCCTGGCACACAGTTTCTATGGAGCACTTTATAATGCTACCGCTGAGGTTCCAGAACTAATTTCTACCAGCGACCAGGCAAATTTTTTATTCAATATTGTTAAGGGATATAATCTGTCATTGGAGACAAAGCCGGAATGGAAAAACTTCAGGGATAATGAATTCATATTTGGTCGCAGGTATCTACCCTACATAAATGAATACCGATAATGTTTGACCAGCAAACGATATGTCCCTATACTGGCCTCCGCTCTTTTACGGAGGAAGAAAGTCTGTACTTTAAAGGTAGGGATCTCCAGATTGATCAGATAACTGCCTTATTAGAACAAAATAAGTTTCTGATGGTGACAGGTGCTTCCGGTGAAGGGAAGTCATCATTAATTTTTGCTGGGTTAATTCCTAATGCACGGGCTGGTTTTTTTAAAGCCAAGTACACCAACTGGATTGTCGCTGATTTCCGCCCCGAACGAAGCCCCGTCAAAAATATGGCCGTTGCACTCGCTGACAAATTTGAACTTAAGGCGGCTAGTGTTGAGACGGAATTAAGGAGGGGATTTTCTTCATTAATCGATTTATATACAAATTCCGAATACTACATTGACGAACAGGATGAACAATGGATCCTTGCAGACGACCAGGTAAAAAAAGATAAAAAGAGAAAGGCAGCAAACCTGATGATACTGGTGGATCAGTTTGAAGAATTTTTTACTAACCCTGAAAATTTTTCCAATGAAGCGCCATCCCAGGATTCTCAAGTCGTGGTCAACCTTATACTGGAAACAGCACGCATAGCCATAAAAAAGAATATTCCAGTATACGTGGTTTGCACGATGCGATCTGATTTTATTGGTCAATGTTCCGCCTTTCGTGGGCTCGCCGAGTACATTGGATTTTCACAATTTTTTGTACCTCGCCTCAAGCGCAAAGATCTTAAGCAGGTTATCGAGGAGCCAGCCATACTAAGCGGCAATCGTATTTCTCAGCGACTCATTGAACGACTGGTTTATGATATTGCTGAAGGGGTAGACCAACTTCCCATATTACAGCATGCGCTAAGTCAGGTTTGGCTCGCGGCCGACAGAGGTCAGACGGAAATGGATTTAGTCCATTATGCCATGGTGGGTGGAATGCCTTCAACAGACTTGCCGGATAATGATCAGCAGGCTTTCAGTGATTGGTTTAGCCAGCAACCTGAATACAAGAAACGATATTTTCAAGAAACAGGACTCAATAAAGTAATTGAAATTCATGCGAATATATTGTATGAAACTGCCTGGGAATATTTTAAGCGCAATCATCCTGGCAAGGAATTATCAGCGCAGAAAGCAAAACGGATTATCGCGATCGCATTTAGTTGTCTTACAAAAATTGATAACAGCAGGGCAGTAAGGAACAGAATGTCGCTGGCCGAGATAACGGGTATAATTAATGATCCGGATTGCGGTGTTGAGGTGGTGGGGTCGGTATTAAGTATTTATCGTGAAGAGGCAAATTCATTTGTCAGGCCGTTTAAATCAGCGGATGATTCTTCTGTTTCATTAACCTCAGAGACCGTTCTGGATATCACTCATGAAAGTTTAATTCGGAATTGGAATAAACTTAACACGTGGGCTAACCGTGAATTTGAATTCTATACCACTTACCTGGATTTCAGAAAGCAACTCGACCGCTGGAAACAAAGCGGTAAAAGCAGCGGATATCTTTTACCGATCGGACCGTTAACTTATTTTGAAAATTGGTATAATGAGTGTAAACCGAATAGCGCAAGGATTAAGCGATACTCAGAAATTGAAGAGGATCAACAAGAAGCACTGCTGAAAGCGGACCGTGTTTTGAGTGATGTTCGCCAGTTTTTGAAAGAAAGCGCGAAGCGCGTAATGGTTACACGAGCCTTTATGAAATATGGTCCTCAACGAATAGCGGTAGGACTGGCCATTGTGATCATGTTATTCCTGACCGGATTTTATTGGTACGATGCAGAACAAAAGCAAAATGACGTAGTCATACAAAGGGTAAGAGGAGATCTGAATCAATTGATGAAAAGTGTTGAGGTGGGAAATGATTCGAAAGTTTTCCCACTGATCATTCAGGAACGGTACGAGCCAGGGCATATGATGAAATACCTGGCCACGTTGGAAGGTAAAGATCGATCAACTCTTTCCATCGAAGCCCTGGAGCAATTATTGAAATTTGATAAACACGACCGAAGTAGATTGGTATCTGATTTAATAGTCTTCGCAGGGGATGCGCTAAAAGAAAAATTGAAAGAAGAAGTGGATTATCCGCTCTTATTGTCAGAAGTAAACCAGTTTACCACATTACTGAGCTACAATAACTACTATAATCCATCAGCTGAATCAGAGAAAGCACTTGCTGAATTTTCAACAGTAGGATATAATGTGGCGTCTGCATTTTACCAAAAAACCGAGTTTGCAACGGCAACTATTTCAATTGAATTGAATTATGCAATCCAACAATGGCTAACTTTTGGCCATGCGACAAGTGAACAGATCAATGCCATGTTGCAGATTATTTCTCCGTTTAATAAGGGCACTGAACCAGTTTCGTTCAATACATATTATGCGCGGGGTAGCTATGAAATTAACGGTCGTGTGGCCAATAATTTTAATGGTGGTTATCACACCCTGGCTTCGCTGTATGCCGCGGTGGGTGAGGTCAATCAGGTTATTTCATGCTTTGAAAAAATAAAAGAGTCTGGTCAGGATGATTATTTCACGGGAAGTCTTTTCAATAATTATAATCACATTCTGGCTATTTTTTACCAGTTCAATTATCGTGATCGGGTGGGTGAAATGATAGCCTGGCTGGGGAAAAATTATCCAACAGATACCCCGCTCACTATTTACCGGAACGCGGTCATACGGGCAGGATACATGAGTCATCTGTACCGGGTGAATATCAGTAAGAATATTTTGCGCTCCTATAAAGGATATTTTTTCCCTAATCTATGCCTCGCCAAGAGAACGGTTTTCAATGCGCTGGCAGATGATTATGAAGCGCTGATTCGTAATATTCAGGATAGTAATGAACGCCATTACCTATTGGCGATGAATAAGAAACGGAGGGCCATGTTTATGCATAAATATTGGTTCGATGGAGGTCATCCGGTGGATCAACAGTTATTGGAATCTCAACTCAGCGAAGCTATTTCTAATTTTCAATCGGTGAGCAAAGATTTCCTGGAAGAAACAGTATCGATTACGATACCTTATTTTGGAGATGGTGTACGCACCCGCACCTATCAACGAAAGCAGCTTTTTATTTATCCGGATTACATGGAAGGCTGGTTCAGCTGGACTTATCACACGGACCTGTTTTTTAGATACCTGGACAAGCATAATTTATTTTCAACATTATATAGCAACGAGGAAGATTTTTCCATGCTGCATTTTTGGATTGCCAAAGCATTTGAGGTCAAGCCGTATAGTGGCGCTAAGTTTTATGATAATAATTATCCGATAGATAACGACATATTTAATCGGATTATTTCCATTACTGATGCGCATGTTGCCGGGGCTGGATTTGACCGAAATTTATTATACCTGATCATGGCTAATCGTTTGTTTGAATCCGGAGACATTGAAGCTGCTCTCACTTACTATAAGGGATTTAATAAAAATAACTTTGCTGCTTCGCGTGATAAATACGAGTATCTGGAGAAGACGTTTTTCCTGAATCAATTGAGGGATTTAGCGGTCAATCTGGCGGTCATAGGAAAACAGGATGAAGCCGAAGAGATAGCTGAAAAATTTGAAACACAAAATCAAAAAGTGTTTGCCTATATTTTTATGTCAGAAAAATTATATGAGAAAGCCACAGACCCGCTTACGTTTGTTTACCTCGACTCCGCCCTGTCTAAATCGGCTTCCATTGACTTTTCGCAATATAATTTTGGAAGTAATCAGGCCATTGATATTCGTTTCAAATTGATTCAATTACTATCCAGAATAGGGGGGCGTGATTTGAATTTGTTATCCGACAATTACATCAAAGAAATTATTGAAGGAAATAAGTTTAATGGGATTTTTACAAAAGTATATGGGGTGGCCGAAGAGGGTAATATGTACCTCGCCTTGAGTTCAATTCCACCGACATTAACGGAAATTGATGATTTAATTTGCAGGTCCATTATCATGCTGCAGGCTAGTCGCAAAAAAGAGAATGAGGAATCCCGCAAGCGGTGGACAAATATGGATGACTACATTGATTTTGATTTTAACTATGTATTTTACCTGCCATCATAGATGAGTAAATATATCCCATTATATTATTTGTTATGCATGCTGTTGATTATGGGTGCATTTGCAGCGATGGCTCAAAATCAGTATGGCCTGGTAATTCTGGGTCTTGTGGCAGGTTCTTTCAGTGTGTTATTTCTTTTTCAATTAATGGAACTATATGCGGGCGTCACCAAGATGCCTCGTCAGTTCATGCTATCTGGCGAACTCATTTCCCTAATCATACTTTCTGCGGTGCTGTGTATGCGGATTTTTTACGTTCGTTTTCCCTTGGTAGAAGAACTTTATGGGGTATCCGGAGTTGTGTTGGGCTGTATTTATGTCATTAAAGTGGTTGGGGATTTAAAGGATAAACATTTTGAAAAATCGGCTTACCGCTTCATGATGATCATGATTCATAGCAGTATTGTAATGTACATCACCTCCATGATTTTAGTGCCTTTTTTTCCACGATATTCCGAACCATTTGGTATTGCAGGTTTTATTTTATTTATAGGTTTTTTTGTGATCGCTATAGTGGTAAGACAGATTATTAACAATGATGAGAACATTCCGATCATTCAATATTTAACCCGAATTAAAGATCGCTCCATTGTACTGATTGCAATCTTTATGATATTTACAGCCTACATGGGATTAACAAAAATTGGATTGGTACCTAAGATGTACACCGATGAATATCCCAAGGCTTATTTTGAGTTGGTGAATCGAGCTGAATCCAGCAATGAGAAGTCGGTAAATGGAGAGTATAAACACGAGGAGTTTAAAGAAATGTATGACAAGTTTATTAACCGTCATACCGTGTCTGAATAAAAAGAGGGATTGCTTTGTCTGATAATTTTTCTCAATTAGAAAACCTGGTTAACCATGGCCGTTACATGGAAGCGCGTGAGTTAGCGCTCCGGTTAAAAAATAATCCGGAAGCGGATCACGAACGGGTGGATCAGTTGCTGGCACTTAGTCTGTCTAAGTCAGGTTCTCCAGAATTAGCGCTTGCTCATCTTGATTTAGCGTATCGAAGAAACCCGGAGGATCCTGAGACGGCTGGAATATTAGGTGGAATTTATAAGGAACTATTTAAAAAGCACCAGGACAGTAAGTATGCGATCCTCTCTCGTGATACCTATACCAAAAATTTTGAGTCCACACGGAACTATTATACCGGTATTAATGCGGCCTCCATGTCGGCCATCGCCGGTCGTTCCATCAAGGGAAGAGAAATTGCCAACGAAGTCATCCAGTTAATAGGAACAAAATCGCTCGGCTTTTGGGAACTGGCTACGTTGGCGGAAGCTTACCTGCTGATCAAAAACAGGGAGCTTTCCATTGAGAACTATATCAAGGCGCGACAACTTGCAGGAAATGACTGGGGAAAAGTAATCAGTATTCACAATCAGCTTTGGCTTCTTAATCATTACTTGCCAGTACCTAAAGATGTTCTTAGAATATTTTCACCACCCGAAGTAGTCGCGTTTGCCGGTCATATGATTGATTCACCCAATCGTAAGACACCTCGTTTTCCGGCCGTTATTGAAGAGAAAGTAAAGGAATCAATTAAAGGGGCTATTCGTACCATCAATGCCAGTATCGGATATACGTCTCTTGCCAGTGGCGCAGATATTCTCTTTGCAGAATCGATGTTGGAAGAAGGTGGAGAAGTGCACGTGCTGATGCCCTTTTCGAAAGATAATTTTATTGAAACCAGTCTACGGTTTGCTGGTGAGGTATGGGTGGAACGTTTCGAAAAATTAATAAATCGACTTCCTGCAAGTTACATCACCAGGGAAGCTTATGGTGGCAACGATGATCTGTTTTCACTGTTAGGTAAAGTGATATTTGGTTCAGCGTTATTGAGAAGTCAGACCTATTATCAGGAACCATTCTTACTCACCGTGCTTTCTGAATTTGATTTGAAGCGCAAGGAAGGTGGCACCAGGGCAACTATACAGATGTGGCCTTATCCTCAAAAGCATATTAATATCAATCCGGACGTGATGTTTAACCCCGCTGAGGTAATGCCGTCTTCAACAGCTTTTGTTAGTGCCGAGATGCCGCGTATTGAAGATAGACCGGTAACGTATATTGCCAGTATTGAACTGCAAGACCTGCACACAATTGAAAAGGAAAAGATTGAGAAAACGATAAAGTCCTTCGCGGAAGATCAGCAACTTTCATTTAAACTACTGAATATTACGCAAGAGTATTTGATCATTGCATTGGATACCGAGATTGCATTGATGGACATTGTAAAATCAATCTGGAGTAGTACATCACCTTTCAAAACAGAAAAGCCATTACGTATCGGCCTGCATGCGGCTCCCGTCTATATAACTTCCACCGATGAAGATGATGATATCAAATTTCTGCGTGCCATCAGCCAATTTGCGCCAAAAGGAAGTATTTGTTCGAGTATTGGCTTTGCAGCAGTATTAGCCCTTCATCCCAAGAAATTTCAACTCGACTACGTTGGGTCGATTCAAATATCAGAAGAAGCGGAAAGCACCGGGCTCTATACTGTCAGCTTTAAATAAGATAAGGTACATAGGGTATCCATCACTTGGTGACAACAATTTCATCGAATACCTCACCATTCTCATCAAGTTGTTTCAGGGAAAGCTTTTTACCATCGGTTTCGATGATCGTAAAGGAGTGTTTATCAGAAACGATTTTAGTGGTAAAGGGTACCCAATTCTGTTCCGGATCGTGTTTCCATAATTCCGGTTTACCGCTCAATGATGGATCGTATAGGGGAGCTCCGCCAGCCCCGGTAACAATGTAGATGATTCCTTTGGGTGTGGTGTTGTTGACGCCATCGAAACTTTCATCCAACGTGAATTTCCCATCTACATGGCCTTGGTTGGTAACTGTGTAATGCCTGCCCGTGGAATCGAGTTTCGGCTCGAAGGTGAGCGGAACAGTGCGCTGGTAGTTGTGTACGTGACCTGAAAGCACAAGGTCTATTTTGAGTTGTTCAAGCACCGGGGATAACAAACGCATTTGCTGATAATCATAATGCGCCTTGCTGGAATTAAAACCTGGATGGTGATAGGCTACAATCTTCCAGTTGGCTCTGCTGTTTTTTATATCTTCAGCAAGCCATTGAACAAGAGCTGGTTCCAGTGGGTTGGCATGCGGATTCGCATCAATGCATGTAATATGCACGTTGCCGTAGTCAAATGAAAAGTTTGACATGGTGGGAAATCGAGAACCCGTATTGGATTTAAAAGATTTCACTAGTTCAGGTGCCCCTTGAACCTCTACGGTCGCCTGTTTTATGGGTCCGTTTAGTGGCAAATCGTTGTAATAAAAATAGGCCATTCCGTCTTGAGTCTTGTCAAAATCAGCACCATAGACATCATGGTTACCAAGCAACATATAAAACGGTAACGATTGCATCAGCGGCGCGCCTTGCAGGGTGTCAGCTTCTGGTGCCGTATAATAGGGAAAGAAATTAGTTCGGTATTCTTTTTCTAATCCACTTCGATAAACATTATCACCGGTGACCAAAACAAATTGAGGTTTCTGCTGATAGACCTGGTAAGCAATTTTGGCTTGCTGCGGTGTTCCGGCACCACAATCTCCAAAAACGGCAAACTTAGTTTGATTTGACTTGGTGCGGGTGTTGAAAGATCCTTCTGAAATGGGTTCATCGTTCAATAAGACCTTGAAGGAATAGTCTAAATCAAATTTCAATTTCGAAAGATTAGCCCGGTAGATGTAGGTAGTCTTGTTGTTTAAGATCAGTTTGTCTGATTTGACTTTAGCAACCGCTGTCTTACTACCGGGATGGGTATATTCAACTTTGTATTTTCCGGGTATGCTGTCGGTTTGCCAGATCAGCATTTTGCGTTCCTTGATCAGTGAAGAAGCATTTCCGGGTTGCAGATAGGGCTTGACAAGGATTTGCTGTGCTAACAAATCATAACTTATCGGAAGAAGAACGATTGCAATTATTAGAAATCGGAGAGGTAATCCATTCATGTTGTACTAATTTATTGGCACCAATATAATTTAATTATAATAAATTCTTATTTCCACTCGATTCCTGATCAGATCAATGTGTTCGATGGAAATCCGTTGAATATTTAATCCCGTTCGCTTGCTCAGATCCTGTATCAAGAGGCCATGATTTTGGGGCTGAATATTTTCCAATCCGTCATAGTCCACTGTTTTCGTTTTTTGATTTCGCATCAGTTTATTTCCATCCACTACATAGACTGCGCCAATAATCAGCACATTAAGACCAACCAACTCCCAATAGTCCGCATTCATGATCGAATTGATCAATCCGAGCGTCAATGTAATGAAGAGGTAAGTCATATCTTTTATCGAGATGGTTTCCGTGCGAAACCGCAGCAGAGAAAATGCAGCCAACAGACCAAATGCCGAACTAATGGTAAAGGCATTCGATTTCTCTAACATAAATGTAAGGAGAAAGACAATAAAATTGATCAGGAAAAAAGGAAAGAAGAAATCCCTCTTCCGATAAATGTGATAATAAATGAGTCGGATCAGGATGATCATGACTCCGGTGTTTATCAAAAGTCGGATGAGAAAGTACTCCGTAAAAAGTGGTTGTAATTTCATGTGCTCTACCAGAGTTTTTAAATACCTAAAACGAAAATCAGAACTTTGCCAGAAGCTCCACAAGTTACTATATTTGGCGATATGCCATCAATAGTTCCTGGGTACGAATATGACATTTTTGTTTCGTATCGCCACAAGGATAATAGAACTACATCCCGATCCTTCCAGGGACAAGGTCTGTCTAATAACGGATGGGTTACCGACTTTATAGCCGATCTGAGAAAAGAACTGGAAAGCACATTTAAGGAAGATCTTTCTATTTATTTCGACTCTAATCCCATTGATGGATTGCTGGAAACCCATAATGTGGACAAAAGCCTGGAGGGAAAACTAAAGTCGTTGGTTTTTATCCCAATTCTATCTCAAATATATTGTGATCCAAGATGTTACGCATGGCAAAATGAATTTTGCGCGTTTAATAATCTGGCCAGGAGCGAACCCATTGGCAGGGATATTAAGTTGAGGAGTGGAAATGTGGCCAGTCGAATTTTGCCGGTAATGATCCACAATCTGGATCGGGAAGATCAGAATTTGTTTGAGAAGGAGTTAAATTCAAAACTGCGTTCTATCGATTTTATATTCCGATCGCCTGGCGTGAATCGCCCGCTGCTCCCGGAAGATAAGAGAGAGGAAAATAAAAATAATGTAGTTTACCGCGATCAGATCAACAAGGTGGCCAATGCCATCAAGGAGATTATCAATGCGATTAAATATCCGGAGCGATCTTCGGACGCTTATTTTGATGGGGCAACAGAAGAGGTTGAAGATGCATCCTATATCGCAGAGAGCGCGAGCAAAGCGGAACAGGAATTGCTGGAAAAGTCGGTTGCAGTTTTGCCTTTTGTTAGCTTATCGCAGGATCCTTCACAGGAATATTTTGCTGATGGGATCACTGAGAACATTCTGATACAGTTAGCCAGTTTGCCGCAGCTTCGGGTAATCTCGAGGACGTCAGTGATGCGCTATAAAAAAACTGAAAAGACGGCACCCGAAATCGCTGCTGAGTTAAACGTAAAATATATTTTGGAAGGAAGCGCCCAGACCCATGGTGGAAAGGTGCGTATTACGGTTCAATTAATTGACGCGTTAAAGGACCTTCATATCTGGTCAAAAGTATTTGTGGAAAGCATGGATGATATTTTTGAGATTCAGAGTAATGTAGCTGAAGTTGTGGCTAAAGAACTTAAATCATCGCTGAACACAAAGGAAAACGAAAAGCTCAAAGAGAAACCTACCAGTAACCTTGAGGCTTACGATTTATTTATGAAAGGCCGGCACGCTTTCAATCAATGGAGTGTGGAGGGGTATCGCACGGCTTCCAAGTTTTTTAAGAAAGCCATTGAAAAAGATCCCGATTTTAAACAAGCTTATTCTTACCTGGCCAGCAGCTATTCGGCAAGGATGTCCTGGAATGGTGATCTTTCTCCTGCAGAAGCGTTGAAGAATATTAATACCTATCTTAATGAAGCCTGGAAAAGAGGTCCTTCCGACAATGACTACCTGACCAAGGCGTTTGTTGAATTTTTTATTACGAAGGATTTTGAGTCTTCTGAAAAATTACTTTTACAGGCTATTGAAATAAGCCCTAATAACGCTAACCTTCTCTATACCTACAGTTACCTGCTTAACATGATGGGACGATTTGATGAAGCGATCAAATTTGTTGACAGGGCAAAGGCGATTGATCCACTCACCGTGGCTTACTTCAACTACCAAACTATAAGTTTGTACCTGATGGATCGGAATGATGGTGCACTCAATGTATTGGGGGAGGCCTTGCAGTTATATCCAACGGTAGTGCGTCTATACGATTACCTGGGCCGGGTTTACCTCACCATGGGTAGATATGAAGATGCCATTGAGGCAATTTCTACCGGGCTCCACTCGGCTACCATTAGGCCTCCTTCCATGGTGGCTTACCAGGCTTCTGCCTATGC
>JAHEMS010000486.1 GCA_024643595.1 Bacteroidota bacterium | reverse complement strand
TTAGGTTATCCATTGACATGGGCAAGTTACCAGGTGGCTCGTCTGGCTTGTCTAAAGAGCAGCTAGCCAGCAACACCATCAAAACTATTATCCTTATCATTGTTGCAAGGCACGTCATACTAAACTCTTTAACCTCCATCTTAATGTCGATGATTATTGGTTATTATGTAACGACCATCATCAGCATTGGATATGATGTTTGCCCTACCTATGCCCGGTAATATTGATATTAATCATAAGGAGGAGAGGACATTGATCATTGATTGGAAAAGATAAAATATTTACTTTAAAACAGTATTCAGTGAAGTTGCGGGATTATAAAAATAGCAATCATGAAAAAGATATTAGTACCAACCGATTATTCCGATTGTGCAAACAGTGCCATTGATGTTGCGAAAGTAATTGCCACCAAAAGTGGTGCGGAGCTATTGGTGATTCACCTGGAAGAGGTAGTGCCCGAAGTAGCCCATGTTTTGCATCAAACCACGAAAGAAGAAAACCCTCACCATGTAGGGCAGTCTAGGTTGCAGTTGCAAACACTGGTAGAGTCACTTGAAAAAGAGGGGTTACAGGCAAAAGGAGTTTTTGTTCCCAACGAAGGAAATCAATCCATCGAAGATTTTATTAAGCCATACGAAATTGATTTTATGGTGATGGGTTCTCATGGAGCAAAAGGAATTCGAGAATTAGTCATTGGGTCAAAGACGCAAAAGGTAATTAGACGAGCAACCGTACCGGTGTTGGTGATTAAACATCCTGATCGAAAATTCAATCCAAAAAAAATTCTGTTTGCCTCTACGTTCCGGGAAGAGGTAAGTAAGCCATTAAAAGAAGTTGTTGCTTTTGCTAAGTTATGGGATGCCGAGTTAGAGCTGGTATTTTTGAATTTATTAAGTCATCTTATTGAGGAGAATGAAGCAAGGGAAATGATGATCAGGCAAATGGATCCTATGCCTGATATCCACTATTCATTAAACATCAGTGAAACCAATGACCAGGAGTTTGGGATCAGTAATTTTGCCCGCGTTATTGATGCGGATGTTATCGCGGTAGTATTTGATAAACATTCAGGATTTACTCGTTTGTTTAATTCGAGTGTGGCAGAAAAACTAATCAACCATGAATCAATACCGGTTCTTGTAATGACTCTTTAAAGGTATGGAACAAACAGCTAAAAAAGCGTCCCTGGTTATAGTTAAGGTGACTTCCCTTATTATTTTGGCGGTAGTTGGGATCACCGCATTATTAGGTGGAGCAGCCCTTATTATTGACCCTTCTGGCCAATCCATGGGATTGAATGTGGAAGGACTTACGGGAACGATGTTCTATGACTATCGAGCGCCTGGGATTGTCCTATTTTTAGCGATTGGTGTTCTGGGTTTATCAGCCGCGGTACTTACTTCGGGTAATCATAAATATTATCCGTTGCTGGTTTTTTACCAAGGCCTTATTTTAACCGGTTGGATTCTGTCTCAAATTTATATTCTTCCATCAACACATTTTATGCAGGCAGTATATGGCATGTTTGGCATTATACTTATGCTTATGGGTAGTTATCTCTTAATCAAAAAGGAACACCTCAACATATATTATTAGTGAAGTGATTCAACCAGTCATTGCACTATGGCGTGTGAACCCACACCATAAAATGTTGCTTAATTTCTTTCGGCATTAGGTCGATTACATCATGCAATTCACCGGCAGTAACATAGTCGGCCAACGTTTTCATAACTGCTTGAATGGCCAACATGGCTTCATCAACACTTGAAAAATCACGCCAAACGGCACGACCATCTTCTTTCATTACTTCTTCACAGAAATCTTCGATCGTCTTAATTCGTGCAAACTCATGATGAAGTTTCCATCCTTCAACATAAACGGATTTAATAGCCATTGGAAGTTGTGATAATAATTGAAGCGATTCCTCTACGGTAAGCCGATTGCGCAAGCCGTGTAAAACGGATCGCACCACGCGTCCAGCGCGATCACGATTTTCTGCATCGCCCAAACGAACGGACACCTTATTCACAAACTCGTGTCCTTTTGCCGCATATTTTTCAAAATTCAGTGTCATAGTGGTTTATATTTAAAAGGTTTGATCTAATATAAGTTTGGTTCAATTAATATGATCGGTATAATGATAATCTGATGATTGCATTCCTTTTCATAACAGCTCCTAAATCGTATCATACACTTGATCGTTATTGGCTTTTTCAATAAGGTGCGTAACGGTTTCATCGCTCACTTCAGAGAAGTTTTCATAGAACTGACCAACGGCATAAAAATCAGCTGAGGTAAACAGGCAAATAATTTCATCGGCTTTCCGCTTCACTTTGTTATGGGCACTGATGGATGAAACCGGCACTGCGACTACAATTTTAAGAGGGGCGCATTTCCTGATATGTTCAATGCTGGCGAGCATGGTATTGCCTGTCGCCAAACCATCGTCCACCAGGATTGCAATCTTCCCTTTTAAGTCAATCGGCGTCCTGCCATTCATGAACGTGATGTATTTTTCCTGCATCGCCTTTCGGAGGCGTCTTATTTCACTTTTGATGTATTCGTCTGAAATTCCTTCGGTGTCACCCAAAATTAGCTCTGTTGAACTCACCGACCCAATAGCATATTCAGGATTGGTGGGATGCCCTATTTTTTTTACCAACACGACATCTAAAGGTAAATTCAATTGATGTGCAATCGTGTAACCCACAGGAACGCCACCTCTGGGAATTGCCAGAATGATGGCGTTGGCCCGTTGGTATTTTTTTAGTTCATTGGCCATTAAGAAAGCCGCATGGGTACGATCATGAAACATCATATCATTTTTTAGTTAATCTGTTTCTGGTCAATGATGCTGGCACGATACGGGTATTCAGCGAATATCTTACGGACACCATCGCTAATACTCGCATCCATTTTTTCGGGTCCCTGGTTTTTTAAAAAGGATGTAATCCAGCCTCTCCACAATAGGTTTTTGTTATTGGCATCCATTAAGTCAATAATCAATGTGCCTTCTCGATATTGATATACGTCAACCTGGGTGCGCATCCAATACGGCCCATAGTATCCGTAAG
>JAHEMS010000064.1 GCA_024643595.1 Bacteroidota bacterium | reverse complement strand
TCGGTTTGAATGACCTTTCCCTTCGGGAGGGCAATTGAATTAACTCCTGTTTGAAAAATATCTTTAGGAAGTTGTTTTATTGATGGTGGGCGTGAAGAGTTTCGGTTGATAGTGAAGGAGGATAAGTCAAAACTACTTTTAAAACCAGGTTTGCCATTTGGCATTTCCCGCGAAAAGAAAAGCTCATAATCCTGACCAAATGCAAGTTGATGAATAGGGCTTCCCTTCCCTTTTATTTTTCTTATGGTTAGGCCGTTGATCGGATTCCACAGTATGATTTCATTATTGTTTCCACCGCCAGAGGCCACCATATAATTGCTATTATTTGCTGATGGTGAAAAGACCGCGCTGAAAACGGTATTATCATGCCCTGTAAATTCTGTGAGTCTGGTTCCTGTTGGAATGGTATAGGTCATTCCTTTGCCAGTATCATCCAGGGCGGCAAGGATTTTTCCATCAAATGAAAAGGCCAGTGCCGTAATGGTGTGCTTCAGTTTATCGATTTCCTTTATATAGGTTCCTTCCGCATTCCATAAGATCATTTCATTATCATAACTGCTGCTGACCAGGTATGCGCCATCAGGCGAATAGGAGATTTCGTTTAAGATGCCCTTATGTTTATGAAGTATTTTCGGTGCAAATTGTTTTTCCCCTTTTCGCAACCCGGCTAACGGATATATCAGTACGTCTCTGCTTTCAGAAGCAACGGCCAGTTCTTGTGTCATCCTGTTGAAACAGATATTTGAAACCGGATTGCCAATATTCAGTGTGGCGGATGTAATGATGGTGGGGAAGTTTTCCATTTTCCAGATTCGCACAGTACCATCAGCGCTTCCACTCGCCAGAAATTGACCGGAACCGCTAAAGGAAAGGCTGTTGATTACATCCGAATGGCCGATTGCAGTGGCAACCTGTTCACCTTTTTCAATGTCAATAACAATGATGTAATTCTCTTTTTCTGTGCTTACCTGGTATCCGGAAACGGCCAACAGTTTACCATCGGGTGAAAGGGCAGAAGTGTAAAACATACCTTCAGGGCCATCGCCAATCTGAGATTCAAACTTTTTTAGCTGAACACCAGTTTGCGCATTCCAAATGCGAATCGTTTTATCTTCAGAAACTGAGATGAGCTTAGTGCCATCAGGTGTGAAAATTAGATTATGAACTTTACCGGCATGGCCTTGTGGATTTATTACTATGCGTGGAGCTTGTGCAAGTAGGCCCAAACTCGTCACAAAGCAGCAAATAATAATAGAAATTCGTTTCGTGAAATTCATAAGTACCTGTGGATTAGGTAAAAATACGGATTTATCATCGTATGTGAAAACACCGTTTAAACTTTCTATTTGACCACCACGCAATTGAATCGTATAAGAGTTAAATTTCTAAATGGCTGAACAGGAAATTATCAGAAAGGCTACCGAAGGCAATGCAGAAGCATTTCGATTGATCGTAAGCCAGCATCAACCTTTACTGTATTCAGTGGCCTACCGGTTTTTGGGCAATGGTCAAGACGCTGAAGACATGGTGCAAGAAGCTTTTATCAGGTTATGGAAGAATTTGTCGAAGTATCGGGCGGATGTCAAACTCTCCACCTGGCTATATAAAATTGTTGTAAACCTATGCCTCGATGTTTTAAAATCTTCACATCGTAGGCATCAAGAAAACCTGGTTGAAATAAAAGAAAAATCTAAAATGAACTATTCTTCAGCCGATGATGAAATGAACATCCGGGAGTTGCACGAATTGATCCAGGAAGCCGCAAGTGAACTTACCCCACGACAAAAAGCTGTTTTTATACTTCGCGATTTGGAAGAAATGAATGTGGAAGAAGTGGGAAAAATTCTGTCGATGTCACCGGGAAACATAAAGAGTAATCTTTACTATGCCAGGCGCCAGATGAGTGAAAAGTTAAAACAGTATTATCAGACAACCGATAAAATTACAATACAATGAATTGCAGAGATTTTGAACGGAGAATTTATAGTTACGAGGAAAATACGCCCTCAGAAAGGAAGTTGTTGGACCAGCATCTTGACCATTGTGAAGCCTGTAAACAATTGGCTCAGGAGGTTTTTCAATGGCAGGCCGTAATAAAAAAAGAGGCGGCACTTAAACCAGAACCCGGTAGTCCGCATCAGCTCACACAACGCATAATGAATGGAGTCATGAAGGAAAAAAGTGGATCCATTATCGATGTTTTGGCTGATTACCTGGATAGTTTTTTTGTTCGATTTGCCGTTGGCACATTGGCTATTCTGCTGATCTCATTTTTTATCTATGAGCAGCAAGTGACGGTTTATAGCTCATCGGTGCACAAGGAGCCGACAAAAAAAGCAAATCATGGACCCGTGCTGAATATGGCCAGCTATATGCGTACTTATGTCAAGAGGATAGAAAACGAAAAAGCGAAAGCCCATACTTCAAGGTACTCGTATTACAAATCTAAACAGGCCGAAAAAAATAATCTATAAACGACTGCTTATGAAATCCATGTTAAGTGCTGCTCTTTTAATTATGCTGATCATTGCATTTAGTGCATGTGAACACAATGTTTCAATGGAAACCACAGTTCATGATGATGGCAAAATTGATAAGACTATAGTTGTTGAAACAGCTGATACAACGCAAAACTTTCTGGGGATTGGACCTGGGAATGGCTGGAAATTAACAACGGATCGAATTATAGATTCTACGAAGGATACTAAGGAAAAGAAGTGGAAAGCAAAATTTGAAAAGTCTTTCCCTTCAGCCACTGATGCTACCAATGAACTGGCGCAACCGAGCGACACGCTCTTTAGGGTGAGCAGTAAATTTGAAAAAGAGTTCAAATGGTTTTATACCTACCTGTACTTTTCAGACACGTATCATACCATCAATCGGATGAAGTACCCCATGGATGATTATATTGCTCCGGAAGATTTTGCATTTATTGACCGGTTGCCAGCCGAAGGGAAAAGGATCTCTAAAGCGGATAGTCTCTACCTAAGCAGATTGCAAGAGAAGATATTTGATATCTATGGGCTGCGTGCTGTTTATGAAGTCTATTATATGATCAATGAACAACTCATTCGTGAAAGTAATCTGGAGGAACGCTGGATTGATACCCTGAAGAGACATAAAGAAAGCTTGTTTCACAAGCTGGAAGGAAATAAGAACGCTACTGATGATTTTGTGTTCCAGGCTATGGATAGTTTGGGAATTCCATTAGCCTATGATAAAATCAGAAGTCGTTTTGACGAATTGTATGAACAAAAAGATGTCGTAACTAAATTCATTAACCACGCCAGTTCAGGAAAATATACGCATGTCATTAATATGCCATGGAATGTTGTGGACACCAATGCAGATTCAGTGAGCGGAAACCGGCTGCTGTGGAACCCCCCATCGATTAAATTTTTGCTTACGGATTACACGATGTATGCGGAAGCACGCAGAATAAATTACTGGGCCATTGCGTTGTCGGGGCTGGTGATAATTTTTGCGGTGTATTTGTTTGCAAGGAAAAAATGACCAAGGTTAATTTCGGGTAAGAACAAATGCGCCCCAATAGTAAGGGTCAGGGAATTTTTTCTGTAAGCTGCTCATGGCGTTTTTGAATGATTCGTTCAGATTTTTGGTTTCGCTCAGGCTCTTATAAAACCCGGACATGAATTCTTTGGTTGCTTCATCATCTACTTTCCACAAAGAGGTAATGATATTTCTCGCGCCGGCTTTGTGAAGGGCGCGTTTTAGTCCATAAAGACCTTCACCAGGAATAACTTCCCCTAATCCAGTTTCACAGGCTGAGAGTACGACAAGTTGTGTGTTGAATAAATTCAAGTCCTGAATTTCAGCCGATGTGACAATTCCCTGTGGCACTATCTGGAATCCCCCGGCTCCATCATTTTTTTGCGCTCCTGAAAGAATCAACCCTGAGCCTGAAAGCGTTTCAAATACATTTCTGACATCAGCATGACGTTGTGGATTATCAATCCAAAAGCCATGAGTTGCCAGGTGAAGGACATCGGCGTTTTTGATTTTAAACAATTCCTGCTTGCTGGCTTTCTTTTCTGTCAAAAGGATAACATCACTTTTTGCCTGGCGCAACAGGGTAGCAATGGTCTCCACTTCTGCTTTGGTTCCTGGCAACGGGGCAATGGCCTGCCGACTGAGCAGGCTGCGTGAAGTGTGCAAGGTATCAGATTTTTGAGGTGAGTCTGATTCGTTATAAACCGGATTTCCCAAAATGGTGGCGGATGAAATTTTAAGAGATTTTTCATCACTGAGGTTTGCAATCGTAGGCACTACCTGCACCTGAATTTCATCCAACAAATATTTTTGGGTGGAGATATTGAACAACGTGTTTGGATTGATGAGATGAAATACCCCATCAGGAGCCCAGTAAACTTTTTTTACTTCTTTGAGAGAAGCTTGCAAAGGTTCCCAATAAACGCGATAAGAAATTTCATCCATCAATTTTTGTTGAATAGAGTTTCTATAAAGGTTATAATTACGACCCTCCATTAGCGCCCCCTCCGTTGGAAATAAAATCAACTCAATTGGCCCCGTTTTCTTTACGATAAGGGCAGCGTATTTTGATGATTTATTGTAATACACTTCGTGATTAAGCTCATAGCGAATTAATTCGATGGCTGCTTCATTTTCCTTCAGATGTTTGCGAATGGAATCGAGTGGAGGAATATAATCATACCTCATGCTGGAAGTATCCCGCGCCAAACGTGTGAGTTTGCTTTCGGCTCGAAGGATTTCAGTCTTCATAAGCTTCAAACCATGTTTATCAGGCTCTTCTTTTACATATAATTCGTTCAGGTATTCGCGTAAGGTTTGCCAGATTACAAATTGCCTTTGCACGGCTTCATCCTTGGAGTGACTCACATCGTAAAGCAATTGATAATTACCACGGAGGATGAAGGAATGCTGAAACAATACCTGATCAAGGCAGATATTCAGAAGGCTGTCGTATTCTTCAGCGGAAGCATTACCCTTGTGCTTCACCAGAACATTTATATATCGACTTAATATTTCCAGTTGTTTTTGGGAGTAGAAAATCTGTGACTCTTCTGAAAATCCCAAACGGAACGCGATGGATTGAAGATTATTAATCAGGAAAAGATTTTTATAGACCAGTAAGGCTTCTTTATTTTTATTATCCCGACCAAGAAAAAAGGCAAGTTCTTTCATCCACTCATTGGCAAGAAAGTGTTCTCCCTGCATTTCCATGTTCTTGATTTGATTTAAGTAATAATTTGGATAGGCCGGACTATTGAAGAATCCTAACTTTTGGGCGAGATCATGATCAGCCAGTAAATCCATTTGCATAAAAATGGAAGCTTTGATGCGCATCGTTTCAAAATCAACGGTAATTTGTTTGCCATTGATAACGTTACCCGTAGCGTTCATCTTTGCCTTTAACAATTCAGTATTGCCACTTTTGAGTCGCAGTTTAGCTTTCAGCACATTGTCTTTCTCCTTATCAATTTCCGAATGGATATAGTTATCACTAAGCGCATACAGGGAATCAGCTTTGGCAAAGTTTCCAGCATCCTCATAAAAACGTCCGGCCGTTAACCAGAATTTATCGGGCTGAAATCGATAACTGCACGCGTACGCATCGGAAGTTTCTTTTATAGTAGCCTCTGCATCTTCGTATAAACCTAATTCTGAAAAATAATTAAGACGCGCTAATTCAAAATCGAGCATCTCGGTTGATTCGGTCAGCGAATTAGCCAGCGAGGAATAATGTTTAGCCAGCGAAGTATCGGATGAAATTTTCCTCCATAAGGGAGAAACTAATTGGATGTGTTCACCGGCTTGAGTCGCGATGATATCAGCTGTTTCAAGATCACGGATTCGCAGGAAATGTTCGAATGCCGGTAATGTTCGCTCACGCCAAAGAACTGGAAGTTCAGTAATATTGGATTGACGAAATTTATCTTTCTCGTCATAAAATCCACTTTTTTCTATTTCATTAAGGATGGAGAGAGTATCTGGCAATATCATTCGAATCAGGTGAGCATAACCTTCTTCCATCAGATCGGCCATGTTCATTGCTTCACCCAATCTGAAGCTCAACTTCTCCTTTTCCTTGATGTTAGTAAATAATTGGTTGGCCTCCATGAACTTGTACAGACCTGCATATAAATCTGACACGCAGCTGGCGGGGACATAAATCATGGAACTTAGACGATGATCCCCAGCATAGGAAAAAGCAGAATCTGCCCACTGCAACGCTTCATTTGTTTTTCTCAGTCGGGCTGATTCGATAGCATTTTCTGTAAATCGGTAGAATGCCTGAGCTTCTTTATACAAGGAATCGAATCGTGCCGTTGAAAGTTCTTTTTCCGAAACAACAAACTTCCCGTAAGTAAGATATGGGTATTGTTTTCTTTTCTGACTCCCCAATTCTTCTACATCGGTGATTACTTTAAGTGGAAGGGATATGGTAAAATCAGGGATGGTACGGTAGCCTTCTGAAAAGTAAGACGAAGATCGCGTAATGATCAGGAAATTATATTTTTCGAAGTTCGGTTTTTCGAACAGCGATTGTTCCATGATCAGCCGGTTTGGCCCGGCCCTTAAAGAATCAATTCTATAAAATGTAGCTAATGATGCGGAAACAACACCTGCCTTTTTCCCAAGCCCAACTTCCCATTCGCTGTTAAGCACCCCTAATAAATTTGCGCAGCAACTGAGGGTTACGTCCATCTCCAGATGTAGCGATATGTCTTCATTATATTCCGAATATTTAATGTGAGACAGCCATGACGCTGGATTAGCATGACTTATTTCAAATAGTTGAATTCGTTGCCTTACGGTCTTACTTTCCTTTTCATACATGTTCAGATTGCTGGCGTAGTAAGTCGAAAACAGGTAATACTCACCTTGAGAAAGCGAATGCCTCACGGGCTTTTCGTTATAGGAAAATTGCGGTAACGCACACATTGAATCAAGCACGATCAAGTCATCAGCGCTTTGAATAGAATCTTTTGATGCTTTGATGACCAGCCTACCAGGAATCGTGTTCTCCAATGAAAAAGGTTGTTGTTCGATCGTCCAGTTGAAGCGCAGGGGTTGCGAAACAATGCCAAAAAAGTCAAAATGGTTAGTCGCATTTTGACACGAAACATTAAGTTGATAAGCTATTTTTTCCTGAGCAGAAGAATGAGCATAACTACAGACCAAAAAAATCAGAATGACAAAGCGATGAAAGTAACCCACGCTTAAAAATATAAATTAATGACTGTTCCAGAAGAAATAATTCCAATAGAGGCATCATCGATAAGCAATACTCAATCACCAGCTGCTGCTCGCACCACCACCACCGGAATCGCCACCACCCCAGCTCCCGCCGGAATCACTGGAAGAAGAGGAAGAGGAATCTGAGGAGGTTGAGATTTCTGGTATAGTTTCTTCAATGATGGTTTTCTTATGGCAGAATTTACATTGCTTGACCACTTCAAGAATTCCGGTGGAAGAGGTAGTTGCACTTACTTTAGTGGATGAGTTTACCGTATAAAGCGCATGCGTATTGCACTGGGGACAAACCGAATATTTTGTTTTCGGATTGATGTACATTTCATAGTGGAAATCGCCACAATTAGGACATTTCCACACATCATAATCCACTGACTTCAGATTTTCTTCAAAGATAGTTTCGGCGTTAAGAAATTCGTCTTCTGTCGCTTCCGTCATTGGCGCCACGATGAGTTGGTTACATTTTAGACACGGCCTCGGATGCTGTCGTGCGGCCAACTTGCGCTTTTTGAAGTTACTGATCAGAAAGGCAAAAGGTATCGGAAATAATATCGCAAGGCCAATGACTCCTTTATACTTTTGATAGAATTCATAAACGGTGCGATATTCCCCTTTGCTCAACCAATCATTGGCACTGGCGATCATTCTATTGTATTTTCCAATAGCGAGCAGCATTAGAAAAACATAGATACTTCCATAAAAAATCAACCGGCTACTAAGGAAGGGAATGGTGATAAGAAGTAATATAGGAAGCAGAAAATACCAAAGCCACCAGTTCCCTTTCTTAATCGTAGTGTGCGGACCGTTATGGTAAAAGGTTTTTGAATTGGCAAAACCTGATTTTCTTTGCGAGAAGAAATAAAAAGGTCCAATAATAAACCACAGGAGGGCGGCAAAAATACTTAGTCCACCCTCATTGTCCATAATCGTTTCCTCCGCTGCATCAATGACTTCCCCGGCATCTGGATCGTTGATGATGCTTACCACTTCTTCTACACCAGCAATCATACCCGCATTTATATCTCCCTCTTTAAACCGGGGCACCATCTTCTGAATTTGAATGCGCTTACAGATTGCATCAGGTAAAACGCCCTCTAACCCAAATCCAGTATGAAAGCGTACCGTGCGTTGATCTTGAACATACAAAATGAGGAGGCCATTATCACTTTTTGCCTGACCGATTCCCCAGCGCTTAAAGAGCGATTGTGCAAATTCAAACACGTCTGCATCGCCTATAGAACCTAACATCACGACCGCGACTTGTACAGTGGTTTTCCTTTCGAGTGAATCAAGTAAAACATTAATTTGCGACACAGCAGCTTCATTCAGCAGGTGGTTAGGATTGCTTACATAACTATTGTTGACAAGTTTGGTATTGGGAACAGTTTCTATTGTGAATGATTGCGCGCTGACAAGCCGGATTAAGATTGAAAAAGACAGCAATAAAGTCAATGATTTCACAGCAAGGGGATTAACCGCTATTCAAGGTACAGAATGCCTTTTTGAGATTCAAAGATATGGTCTCTCAAAATCCTGTTTCCACGCAATGGTTTTCTGAAAAATCGATTCTGCGGTAATCGATCAGAATCAACCGTTTTCGCTAATAAATGTTAGTTTGTTTTAAAACAATTTTAAAATATTCTAACTGGCAGATTACTTAATTGATTGACAATCACACTAACTTGTAAGGTTCTTACATCTACCTAAAAAGAAAATCGAATTGAAAGAACCATTACAACAAGGATTATATCATCCTGAATTTGAAAAGGACTCGTGTGGTGTTGGTTTCATTGCCAATATAAAGGGGAATAAGTCGCACCAGATTGTAAGTGACGCACTCACCATGTTGGAGCGTATGGAACATAGGGGCGCATGTGGTTGCGAACCAAACACCGGAGACGGCGCGGGCATTCTCATTCAGGTGCCACATGAATTTTTCAGCAGTGAGTGCAGCCGGCTTGGATTCAAATTACCGGCTTATGGAAGTTATGGAGTAGGATTGGTTTTTTTCCCGCGAGATAAAAAAGTTCGTGAAGAATGTCGTACGGTTTTGACTCGTATGATCAAGAAAATGAAAATGACTCTTCTTGGGTTTCGCCAATTGCCTACGAATAATTCTGATTTGGGTGAAACGGCTTTAAAAGCTGAACCGGTGATGGAGCAAATATTTATTAAGCGACCAGATACAATCACCAACCCCGATGATTTTGAACGAAAGCTTTTCATTTTAAGAAAATACTCTACACACATCATCACGGAGTCTGTGAAAGGAGTGGATAGTCAATTTTATTTTTCATCGCTATCCTATAAAACTATTGCCTACAAGGGCATGGTGACTTCCGGGCAGTTGCGACCTTATTTTGCAGACCTGGAGCACGAAAATGTAGTATCTGCATTGGCAGTTATTCACTCTCGTTTTTCTACCAACACCTTCCCTTCGTGGCGTTTGTCTCAACCATTCCGATACATCGCGCACAATGGAGAAATCAATACGGTGCAGGGTAACATTAATTGGTTGAAAGCTAAAGAGGCATTTTTTGCTTCCCCTTACTTTTCACGCGAGGAGTTGGATATGATTCTTCCGATATGTAATCCAAAACAATCCGATTCGTCCAACCTTGACAATACGATTGAGTTATTGGTACATGCCGGCCGTTCTCTTCCGCACGTCATGATGATGCTGATTCCTGAAGCATGGGATGGCAACGAAAGCATGAGCCTGGAGAAGCGAGATTTCTATGAGTATCATGCCAACCTCATGGAGCCCTGGGATGGTCCAGCGTCAATAACATTCACTGATGGCAAAATTGTTGGCGCTACATTGGACAGAAATGGTCTTCGTCCATCCCGGTTTGTAGTAACTGATGATGATCTGGTAATCATGGCTTCAGAAGTGGGAGTTCTTGATGTGGATCCAGGTAAAGTGGTAAAGAAGGGTCGCCTGCAGCCAGGAAAAATGTTTGTAGTAGACCTTGAACAGGGCCGTATCATCAGTGATGATGAATTGAAAAAAGATATCTGCACCCGCCAGCCATATGGGAAATGGTTAAAGGATAATAAAGTCAGGCTACAGGATTTACCCGAGCCTGGCGGAAGTTTTCATAAATATGATCCGGCTACATTTTTAAAGCGACAAATTTCATTTGGTTATACATCTGAAGATTTGCGTGTAATCCTCACTCAAATGTGTGAGACCGGGAAAGAAGCCTTGGGTTCGATGGGAAGTGATACACCCCTTGCCGTGCTATCCCAGGAAGCGCAGCACTTATCGAGTTACTTCAAACAACTTTTCGCACAGGTTACAAACCCACCAATTGATTCAATCAGGGAAAGACTGGTAATGTCGCTTTCTTCGCATGTAGGTGGCTCATTGAATTTGCTGGAGGAATCACCCGAACATTGTATTACGCTGGAGTTACCTACACCGGTACTTTCTAATAATGAGTTAGAAAAAATCCGGTATATCGATCACCGTCATTTACAGACCAAGACAGTCTATACATATTTTAAAGCGGATGGTCAGCCCGGATCATTGGAAAAAGGATTGGATCGTGTTTGCCAATATGTAACCGATGCCATCGAAGATGGGTTTACCATAATCATTCTTTCAGACAGAAGTTTTGACAGTGGTCATGCACAAATTCCGTCTTTATTGGCAGTGTCGGCTGTTCATCATGATTTAATTCGAAAAGGACTTCGTGGGAAAGTGGGTTTGCTGGTGGAAGCCGGAAATGTGTGGGAAACACATCACTATGCTACGCTGATAGGATACGGCGCGTCGGGCGTTAATCCCTACCTCGTGTATCAAACAATACATGATTTGAAGAAACGCAACTTGTTGAGTGAAGATCTTACGGAAGAAAAAGCTATCGCGAATTACAAGAAAGCGGTTGCCGGAGAGTTGCTGAAAATCATGAGTAAGATGGGGATCTCTACACTGCAATCGTATCATGGTGCGCAGATCTTTGAAGCATTGGGAATTCAGCAAGCAGTAATTGATCGGTATTTTACGGGCACGGTATCACGTATTGGGGGATTGAGCCTGGATGATATTGCTCATGAGACTTTGGCAAAACACAAATTTGCCTTTCCTGAAACTTCCAACTGGGTCCCGCGCCTGGCGGTAGGGGGTGTTTATCAATGGAAGCAACGTGGCGAAGCGCATTTATTCAATCCGCAAACCATTCATTTACTGCAACTCGCCACCAAGAGTAATGATTATGCTGTTTTCAAAAAATACGCTACACTCATCAAT
>JAHEMS010000063.1:2714-11559 GCA_024643595.1 Bacteroidota bacterium | reverse complement strand
TTTTTACCTGGTTACGGGGTGTGATCAGAAATTAAATCCTGCTCTTCCTTGAAGACCGCCGGTATGCATGATCAGAATTGTTGATCGTTGATGAAAATATTGCTTTTTTATTAAATCAATCAGGCCAAACATCATCTTCGCTGTATAGATTGGATCGAGTGGCACGTTGAATTGTTTTTCAAATTGGATTATAAATTCAATGAGTTCATCCGTTATTTTGCCATATCCCCCAAAATGATAATCATATACAAGTTCCCAATTGTTTTTAAATGTGTATTTTTTGATTTCCTCTTCCAAAAAGATAGCCCCTTTTAGCACTGGAAATCCCATGACCCGGCTGGACTCATTTAGTCCTTCTATTACTCCTGCCATCGTTCCTCCTGTGCCAACTGGCAAACACAGGTAATCAAAATCAACTTCCTCTTTTACTAACTTAGCCCATTCGGCACATCCCTTCACTGCAAGTGCGTTCGTGCCACCTTCGGGTATCAGATAGAAATTGCCAAACCGATCATGAAGTTGCTGGATGAATGAGGGCGCTGCTTTATTTCGATATGCTTCACGGGATATGTAATAAAGTTGCGTGCCCGCTGCTTTAACAAAAGAAAGTGTTGGGTTAAGTGGAAGTGTTTCCTCTCCACGGATGACCGCAATTGAATTAAGTCCCAGTTCTCTGGCAGCAGCCGCTGTTGCATATAAATGATTCGAATATGCCCCGCCAAATGTGACGAGGGTGGAATGCCCATCTTTAAGCGCCCGTTCAAGGTTATATTTTAGTTTCCACCATTTGTTCCCTGAAATGAAAGGATGGTTTTGATCTTCGCGCTTTAACAAAACCCGAACATCAAATTGCTCAAAAATTTGGCTTTTTAATTCAACTATTGCTGTATTGGTATAATTTATCAATTCAATTACTAATATTATTAGTATTATTGTTTTATGGAAGAATCCTATTTCAAAGGCCGGGGGGCCCAGATCAAATCTGAAAACCGGTTTCTAAAATCTAACTATGTCACGGACCATATCGAAGGATTGGATGAACCTCTCCTGGAATCACCCAATACGCAAATCTTTTTCGAAACTCCGAAAAAGATTGTGAATAAAGTAGACAGCCCTGATTTAAGTATGACATATTCCTTGAACCCATACCAAGGATGTGAGCATGGGTGTATTTATTGCTATGCCCGAAATACTCATGAATACTACGGATTTAGCGCTGGGTTAGATTTTGAAAGCAAAATCATCGTAAAGAATAATGCAGCCACATTACTCGAGCAGCACCTGCTTAAAAAAAACTGGAATGCAGTGCCTATTATGCTGAGCGGCAACACGGATTGCTATCAGCCGCAAGAGAAGAAGCTTGAGATCACGAGAAAATTATTGAGGGTTTTTGCTGCTTATCGTCATCCGGTAGGAATTATTACAAAAAACAGCTTGATACTGCGGGATCTTGATTTGTTAAAGGATCTGGCTGCTGATAACCTCGTACACGTCTACATTTCCATTACTACATTGGATGAAGATTTGAGAAGAATTCTCGAACCCAGAACAGCCAGCTCAATAAAGCGGCTTAAAACGATTGAAGAACTCGCTAAATCAGGAGTTCCTGTTGGAATAATGAATGCGCCGATTATACCAGGGTTGAATCATCACGAAATACCACTCATCTTACAAGCGGCTAGCAACCATGGTGCGATGGCAGCAGGCATGACAGTAGTGAGGCTGAATGGCTCAATAGGGAAAATATTCGAAGATTGGCTCCATAAGAATTTTCCTGATCGCTTTGAAAAAGTATGGAATCAGATCTGTTCCTTTCATGGAGGAAACGTAAATGATTCACAATTCGGCAGGCGTATGTCGGGAGAGGGAAATATAGCCGATGCCATTCACCAATTGTACCGTGTCTCTAAAAAGAAATTCTTTTCTGATAAACAGATGGTTCCTTATGATCTTACTAAATTCAGAAAGGGTGGGAACCTTTCATTGTTTTAAACTCAAATGAGTACAAACTGAAATACCATTGGAACAAATTATATTGTTTACTTGTCTGATAGGATGTTACCTTTGCATTTCATGCAAAAAGCCGTTGCCATATTACTATTATGTGTATCTCTTATAGGCAGTTTGGTTGATTTACATGACTTTGCGAAGTTGCCGCGGCTGGCAGAACATTATCAGGAGCACCGCAAAAAATCACCTGGCGTTTCCTTCTTAGGTTTTCTTAATCTGCATTATGGTTTTCAGGCTGAGCGCCACGATCAGGAAGAACATCAAAAACATACTGGTCTTCCATTCAAATCTCCAGATTGTACATTTACACATACTGTAACCGTTGTTCCATTATTCAAGACGCCGGAAATTACATCACGCGTTTCAGAAATTACCTATTCCAATTTTTATCACTCTGCTTTTTCCATAGAGTTTAGCCCATCGATATGGCAACCGCCAAAAAAATCCTGAGTGAATTCTTCCATCAATAGGGCTTACGTTCTATCGATCGTATTTTCTTCAATGCAATTAAGAATCTAAACTCATTTTCATGCTTCACGGCATTATCTCATTTTCCATCAGGAATAAAATAATAATTGGTATGCTTACTATCGCCCTAATAGTTTGGGGTGGGTATTCTTTTACGCAATTACCTATCGATGCGGTTCCTGATATTACCAATAATCAGGTACAAGTGCTAACTGTTTCTCCATCACTGGCAGCGCCTGAAGTGGAAAGGCTCGTTACGTTCCCGGTCGAACAAACAATGGCGACTATTCCTGGCATTACTGAAATTCGATCCTTTTCTCGTTTTGGTCTTTCCGTGGTAACCATTGTTTTCACTGATGCAACCGATGTGTATTGGGCAAGGCAGCAAGTGAACGAACGACTTACCCAAGCAAGAGATCTTATTCCTGCTGGTTCGGGCAGTCCAGAAATTGCGCCATTATCCACCGGGCTCAGTGAAATTTATCAATACATTATCCGTCCCAAGAATGGGTTCGAAACAAAATACGATGCCATGCAATTGCGTACTATCCAGGACTGGATTGTACGTAGACAGTTATTAGGAACCAAGGGGGTGGCCGATGTTAGCAGCTTCGGTGGCTATGTGAAGCAATACGAAATATCGCTTGATCCTAATAAGCTTCGAAGCATGAACATTAGCATCAGTGAGGTGTTTACCGCGCTGGAATTAAACAATCAAAATACAGGGGGGGCATACATTGAGCGAAAACCTTATGCCTACTTCATTAGAAGCGAGGGGTTGGTAGAAACGCTGGAAGACATTGAAAAGATTGTTGTTAAAAACACTTCCAATGGGCTGCCTATTCTCATCCGTAATGTTGGTGAAGTTAGGTTTGGAAATGCAGCGCGCTACGGAGCGATGACATTCAATGACGAGGGCGAAGTTGTGGGCGCCATCGTTTTAATGCTAAAGGGCGCGAATTCATCTTTCGTTATTGAAAAAGTGAAGGAACGTATTGCCCAAATCAATACAACTTTACCGGAAGGAATCGAAATCATACCCTACCTTGATCGAACAAAACTAGTGGATAACGCCATCCACACGGTGACGAAAAATCTTGCTGAAGGCGCGTTGATCGTTGTCTTCGTGTTGGTTTTGATGTTGGGAAACCTGAGGGCAGGATTGGTTGTTGCTTCCGTGATCCCCCTTGCTATGCTTTTCGCTCTTTCGATGATGAACCTCTTCGGGGTTTCTGGAAACCTGATGAGCCTTGGGGCTATTGACTTTGGCCTTATCGTGGATGGTGCCGTCATCATTGTGGAAGCAACTATGCATCATTTGGGAATTGCCACCAGCATTCGGAAACTTAACCAACAGGAAATGAATGAAGAGGTTGAACAGGCAGCCACAAATATGATGCGCTCTGCTGCTTTTGGTCAAATCATCATTCTTATCGTTTATATTCCCATTTTGTCATTGGTGGGGATTGAGGGAAAGATGTTTGGCCCGATGGCTCAAACCGTTTCCTTCGCCATTATTGGAGCACTGATTCTTTCTCTTACTTATGTGCCGATGATTTCATCGATCATATTAAGTAAAAAGACAGGCCACAAAAAAAATGTTTCCGATCGGTTGATGGCTTTCTTCCACCGAATTTATGATCCTGTTATTCATCAGGCCTTGAGAAAAAGAGCACTCGTGATTAGTGCATCGGTGATCCTCCTGGCTGTCAGTTTGATTTTATTTCTAAGAATGGGTGGCGAGTTTATCCCGCAATTGGACGAAGGTGATTTTGCGGTACAAACCCGTTTGATTACCGGAAGTTCATTGAGCCAATCCATTGAAACTGCGCAGAAAAGTTCCCGCATTTTGCTTGATAATTTCACTGAAGTGAAAATGGTGGTAGGCAAAATAGGAACTTCTGAAATACCGACTGACCCTATGCCATTAACAGAAAGTGATCTGATTGTTGTGCTGAAGGATAAAGACGAATGGGAAAACGCAAAATCACGAGATGAACTAGCCAACAAAATGGCTCAAAAACTGGAAGAAGAAATGCCTGGTGTGGGATATGGATTTCAGCAGCCAATTCAAATGCGATTTAATGAATTGATGACGGGCGCTCGCCAGGATGTAGTGATAAAAATCTACGGAGAAGACCTTGAACTACTTGCCAAGTATGCTGAGCAGATTGGAAAAGTTGCGCAGCATGTACAAGGAGCCGAAGATGTGTATGTTGAGCCCATCGGAGGCATGCCTCAGATTGTAGTAAAGTGGAACCGTAATCAATTAGCAAAGTTCGGCTTAAGCATAGAAGAGGTAAATCGCGTTTTACGAAGTGGGTTCTCTGGCGAAGTTGCGGGATTGGTTTTTGAAAATGAAAAGCGCTTTGATTTGGCGGTACGCCTAAGCATTGAAAATCGACAACGTATTGAAGATATTAAAAGTCTCAACGTCACTTCCCCTTCAGGAATGCAAATTCCATTGGCTCAACTCGCCCAAATTGAACTCACTATTGGCCCTAACCAGATCCAGCGTGACGATGCAAAGCGAAGAATCGCGATCGGTTTCAATATTCGTAACCGTGATGTGCAGAGCATTGTGGAGGAAATCAATGCAAAAGTTTCTTCAGAAATTAAATTTGAACCCGGCTATTATATCACCTATGGGGGCTCCTTTAAAAATCTGGAGGAAGCTACTCAGCGTCTTATCATAGCCGTGCCTTTGGCATTAATGCTGATTTTCCTGCTTTTGTATTTTACGTTTCAATCCTTCCGGCACGGGCTGCTGATTTTTACAGCTATTCCTTTGTCTGCCATTGGAGGTGTACTCGCCTTGTGGTTGCGCGGGATGCCATTTAGTATTTCTGCCGGTGTTGGTTTCATTGCTCTTTTTGGCGTAGCCGTGCTGAATGGGATAGTATTGATTGCAGAGTTCAATAAAATAAAAAAAGAAGGTGGGCATACTCTTAAATACATTGTGCTCGAAGGTACCAAGGTACGATTACGTCCTGTGCTCATGACCGCTTTGGTAGCCTCGCTGGGATTTCTTCCAATGGCGTTGTCGCAAGGGTCGGGTGCTGAAGTTCAGCGGCCACTTGCCACCGTGGTGATAGGAGGATTAATTACGGCAACGCTATTAACGTTGGTGGTACTTCCTGTTTTGTATACCTATTTCGAAAAGGAAACTGAAAAAATTGTTGAAGCATGAAAGATTTCAAAATTTTAAAATCAGAGATTCAAATTCTGATCATCGCAATATCGTTTTTGATGTTAGCCGTATCAAGCGGGCTTTCTCAAAAATTGAGCGAGGCTGAAGCGATTAATACGGCTTTGCAAAATAACCAGCTAATCAAGTCAGCTGAATATCAGGTTGATCATTTCAATCAATTAAAAAAAACAGGGAGTGATATGGGCAAGCTTTCTGTCGTATTGATGAAGGGTCAGTACAATACCATAGAGCAGGACAATAATATTACCTTGACGCAGACGATTCCCTTTCCAGGAACAATAGGGGCTCAAGTAAAACTCGGAGAAGAGCGAATTGTTGGTTCAACCAAAAATTTGCTGGCCGCGAAAAATAATGTCGTATTGGAGGTAAAGTCAGCTTATGAAATACTGGTACATCAAAAAGCCTTCCATGCATTATTGCTTTCGCAGGATAGTTTATACACCGACTTCGCAAGGGCCTCTTCGCTACGGTACAAGACCGGCGAAAGTAATTTACTGGAAATGACCACTGCAGAAACCCAATTGCAGGAAATTAAAAATATGGTCCGACAAAATGCTGCGGATATATTTATGTCACAGAAAAAACTACAGACGCTACTCCATAGTGATTCTTTAGTAGACGCCTTAACTACTTTACGTAAACGACAACTTGAACTTGACGCTGAAGAATCCACATTAGTTTCAAATCCTCAATTACAATATTCCCAGCAACAAGTAAAAATTTTCGAGCAGGAAAGCCGTGTGGAACGACGCCGGCTTATGCCGGACTTAATGGTAGGATATTTTAATCAGACCCTGATTGGTTATCAAAACACCACCGGGCAGGATAAATTTTATAGTAAAGGAAATCGCTTCCAGGGTTTCACGTTTGGTCTAGCCATTCCTTTATGGTTTGCTCCACAAGTAGCGAGAGCGAAGGCAGCCTCGTTACTGGAAGAATCCAGCCGACAGTCTGCTGATTACTTTCGTATGACTATACATAGCGAATTTGATCAAGCGCAGCGTGAGATGGACAAAAATAAAACGAGTCTTGTATACTATGAAAATAGTGCACTGGCAAATGCCAATTTAATTTTAACGCAGGCTCGTAAAGCATATGAAGGTGGTGAAATTGGTTATGTCGAATATTTGCAGTCACTCCGAAGTGCCATCTCCATTAAATCAAATTATTTGCAGGCATTAAATCAATATAATCTTTCTGTAATAAAAGTTGAATACCTGATTGGTAAATTCTAATATGAAAAACATGAAATTTCTTGGTATAATTTTCTCCGGGCTTTTATTTATTCATTCATCCTGCTCCACATCCAATGAGGATACTGGTGCGCAACTTATGAATGAACCTCTCGCAACGGACGAAGTGACGCTCACCGATCAGCAGATTAAAACGTTGAACATCACATTGGGCAAAATTGAAAAACATGAA
The DNA here is from genome assembly GCA_024643595.1 of Bacteroidota bacterium. Taxonomy (GTDB): domain Bacteria; phylum Bacteroidota; class Bacteroidia; order Cytophagales; family Cyclobacteriaceae; genus ELB16-189. Next base: position 4,445 of record JAHEMS010000063.1, on the reverse strand, counting down.
TTAAGCAGTGCCGTTAAGGTTAATGGCGTCCTTGATGTGCCTCCTCAAAATCTGGTAACCATATCGGCGCCCTTAGGGGGCTTCGTAAAGTATACTGAATTGCTACAGGGGATGAAAATACGAAAAGGGCAGGTTTTAGCTGTCATGGAACATGCCGATTATATTCAACTCCAACAGGACTACCTCGAAAGTAAAAACCAACTCGAGTACCTGGAACTTGAGTACAAGCGCCAGCAGGAACTGGCCACCGAAAATGTAAATTCTGCTAAAGTACTTCAGTTAGCTAAATCCAACTATATGAGCATGAAAGCAAAGTATGAAGGGTTGCGCTCTAAGCTTAAACTCATCAACATTACCGTTTCGGAAATTGAAGATGGTGAAATCAAAAATTCGATTTACATTGTTTCGCCTATTGCGGGTTATGTCACCCAGGTTAATGTGAATATTGGTATGTATGTTAATCCAACCGATGTAATGTTCGTCATTGTTGACACTGATCATCTTCATGCCGAGGCTCAGGTTTTCGAAAAGGATCTTATTAAATTAAAGATAGGCCAGCAGGTACTGATCACTCTTACCAATGAAGCAACTCCTCGGCGTGCCAACGTGTACTTGATTGGAAAGGAAATTTCTTCTGAACGTACTGTTCGTGTGCATTGCCATCTTGAAAAAGAAGATACCGATTTGATTCCTGGAATGTACTTCAGCGCGCTGATTGAAACGGGAGATCATGAAGTAGCTGCTTTACCAGAAAGCGCTGTGGTAAGTTTCGAAGGGAGGGAGTATTTGTTTACAAATAATGATAAGAACACCTATCGTCTCGTTGAAATTAAAACTGGGGTAACCGCTGCCGGTTATACGGAAGTCATATTACCCGATCATGTAGACCAGACAGCGTCCTTTGTTACGAATGGCACTTATGCCCTAATCAGCAAACTAAAGAATACGGATGAATAACATAAAAAAGATATTGCTTCTTTATTTTTTGTTATCCCCGGTTTTTTTGTTTTCACAACAATTAGACTCGGCCAAGAATAAACATCCTGTACTTAGAAAATTTGCTGCCCCGGCAGCACTAATTGGGCTAGGCTTGATAACGCTCGATGAAGACGAATTTATTAATCGGACCTACATTGCAGAACATAGAAAAAAGAATGCAGCCTTTTACGATGCGCATATTGATGATTTTCTACAATACGCGCCTGCAGTTGCGGTGTATGGATTAAATATAGCAGGAGTAAAAGGAAAAAATCCAGTGATGGAAGAAACATTTCTCCTCTTAAAATCAGAGTTGCTCATGAGTGTTGTTATCTATACTTTAAAAACCACAACCGGTCAAACAAGACCTGATAACTCCTCGAACAATTCTTTCCCGTCTGGTCACACCGCGCAAGCTTTTGTCGCCGCGACCTTTCTGCACAAAGAATACGGTCATAAAAGTATTTGGTATAGCATCGGGGGATATGCCACCGCTACTGCAGTTGGCTCGATGAGGGTGTTAGGTAACCGTCATTGGATGTCAGATGTTTTAATTGGTGCCGGAATCGGTATTCTCTCTACTGAGTTGGTCTATGCCACTCATCAGTATAAATGGAGCAAAAGAAAGGTCAAATTAACTGGACTACCAACATTTAATAAGGGTACATACGGAGTTTACCTTAGTCTGGCCATCTAACCTCACGCCTTAGATAACCCTCGCTTAAAATTTTGTCACCTGAAATATCTGCTGAC
>JAHEMS010000063.1:0-2704 GCA_024643595.1 Bacteroidota bacterium | reverse complement strand
ATATCGATACCTGACCTGCTTATGTATGGTCTCGGTTTTTTTGCTCAGTCGCTATTTGGTGCCCGTACCATCATTCAATGGATAAAATCAGAACGTGAAGGCCGGGTGGTTTCGCCAACCTTATTTTGGGTATTCAGTTTAATTGGCTCTTTCCTTTTTCTGATATATGGTGTACTGCGAAATGATATGGTCATACTTTTGGGCCAGACTTTTTCTTTTTATATCTACATACGCAATCTTCAGCTTAAGGATTTTTGGCAAAAGATTCCTTTGGTTATACGGATAATCGTCTTTCCGCTACCTGTTCTCTTGTATTTATGGATTGGATTGTACTCTCCAGAATCGTACGAAAATATTTTCGTCAAAACAGATTTTTCTGATAAGTTCATTATCCTAGGTAGCATTGGGCAATTGCTTTTAAATTTTCGATACCTGTATCAATGGTATCGATCTGAGAAAGTAAACGAATCCATTTTGCCGTTGGGCTTTTGGGTGATTAGCGCGGTGGCTTCTGTAATGGTTGTGATTTACGGTCTCTACCGAAATGATCCTGTTTTGTTGGTTGCCCAGGGGCTTGGGTTGATCGCTTATTTGAGAAATATCTATTGGTGCCTCTATAAGTCTTCTATCTCTTCTATTCCAGACTAAACACTCGGTGTTGGAAGTTTTGAAAAAATATTGACTAACCAGATCGAAATCGCCATCAGTATTGCTCCTACAAAAAAAGGAAGGTGAAAATCTATTCCATATAAAAATCCACTTATCCCCATTCCCATAGCCCTGGCCACTGATCCAAAAGATTGATTGACTCCAAGAACCTGCCCCACGTCTTTTGGATCAGAATACTTTGATATCAGTGAAGTGATGCTGGGCATGAGGCACCCATTAGCAAGGGCCACCAAAGCCAAACCCATTAATTCAAATGGAATAAATAAGGACTCCCCAACGAGAGGTAAAATCACAAGCCCTGAAATCATAAAAAATATGCCAAGTGTCAACATCTTCCTTTCGCCAATCCATTTTACCAATCTGCCAACGAGCGCGCCCTGAACAATGACAGTGACCAATCCAACAAACGCAAAAACATATCCTATCTGCTTATCATTTAAACCATCAATTTCCTTCCACATCAATGAACTGGACAATTGCATCAGCATAAACGAGGCAATGAAAATGAAATTGATTAATAATAATTCGCGAATAGATGGCTTCTTTAATTCCATCACTATTCCCGTAACGACTTTAAAGTTATACGGTGCATCTGATCTTTTTTTCTTTATTGATTCTGGTAGCAGAAAATAAGCTAACGTCAAATTTGCTAATGACATGGTGGCGGTCACATAACCAACCCAATCAACCTGACCAGGTGTTGAAACGCTTTTCAAAAAACCGCCCAAAGTCGGGCCAATAATAAATCCGATTCCAAAAGCGGCCCCTAAAAGTCCAAGCTTTTTGGTTCGCTCATCAGGAGTTGTAACATCTGTGATATAAGCCTGTGCAACAGAAATATTGGCGGAGCCAATACCGGAAAGAAGCCTCGACAAGAATAATACGGACAGCGCGTCAACTTGTGCAAACACTAAGTAAGCCACACCGGTGATAAAAACACTCAACATGATTATTGGTCTTCGTCCGTAGCGGTCGCTTAATGTTCCCCAAAGCGGTGCAAAGAAAAAGTTCATGATTGGATAGATCATCGCGATCAAACCAATCTGATAATCCTGTGCCCCAAGTTCCTTTGTGAAAATGGGTAAAATCGGGATGATGATCCCAAATCCCAGCATGTCTATTAATATGGTAACAAACAGGACGAACAGCGGAGATTTTCTCATTCGGATAAAAATAGCGTGTGAATTTGCAACTTTGCACCCATGCTCACAAATTATCTTCTGTTAATTGAAAAACCTGCAACTCAGCGATTTTTGATTGAGCATGAAAATGATGATGAAAAGACGCTGGCGCTCACTCAAAAAGACATCAACGGGATCCCCGCTAGTGTTATGGCAAGCCAGCTAGGCGCACGAAGAAAAGCCAAAACAAAACTTCCCACCTGGTATAAAACTAAAGGCATTGTTTATCCCCCCTCCATCAATCTGGAGCAATGCTCCTCTGAAGCAACTGCGTTATTCAAAATACAGATCATTAATTCAATTATTTCGAGGAAACACAATGCCGCGGATATCACTGGTGGTTTTGGAGTAGATTCATTCTTTTTATCATCACTATTTGATTCCTTTCATTATGTCGAGCCAGATTCAGAAGTTTTTGAAATAACCCGACACAATCATCAACAACTCGGTGCTGATAACATTACCCATCATCATCAATCGGCGGAAACATTTATCAGCACGGTGAATACAACTTTCGACCTGGTCTATGTGGATCCTTCACGCAGAAATGAGCAATCAAGGAAAGTATTTAGACTGGCTGATTGTCTTCCAAACATCGGTGAGCTTCAGCCGATGTTATTTGCCAAATGCCCTTTCATTTTATTGAAAGCTTCTCCTCTCCTCGATATTCAGCAAGGCCTGCGCGAGATACGGCATGTGAAAAAGGTTTATGTTGTCTCTGTCGGCAATGAGTGCAAAGAACTTTTATTTCTGTCAGAAAATAATTTTGAGGGTGAGCCAGTGATTGAAGCGGTTGACCTATCCCATACCGGAGTTATTCGATCTACTCTGTCTTTTTCCTTTTCAGAAGAAAG
>JAHEMS010000062.1 GCA_024643595.1 Bacteroidota bacterium | reverse complement strand
GCATCAACCCGGTTGACCTGCAGCGCAGCGGATGGCAGTCTATACTGAATAATTTTAAAAACTACGTGGAAACAACTTTAGTTGGATAAGCACTTAGGTCACAGGCTGAGTAAAAGCTGTGTGCATCGGGTAAAAAAAATTAAATGAATGCCGCAACTCTTTGTTTGACCTACCGGGCATTGCATAAGAGGCATGTAATAAACATCACGTTTTAAGGTGAAGAATATAGGTTGGCTATTCTTACTTGCTATCAGTCAGGGATTATTGGCTCAACAGCCATTGTACACCAACGCGGAGCGATTTTTTGTTGAAAATGGATTACCGCAAAACCTGGTGACGGGCATCGTTCAGGACGATGATGGTTTTATCTGGGTGAGCACGATGGATGGTTTAGCTCGTTTTGATGGGAAACATTTTTTGGTTTTACGCCATAAACCGAATGACAGCACCAGCTTGCTGTCAAACAACCTCAATAGTTTATTTAAAGACCGCCACAATAAACTTTGGGTTCAAAGCAATAACCAAACTATTAACCAGGTTGACCCCAGGACACTTGAAATATCAGCACCAAAAATACCTGCTATAACCGCTCCTGCATATATGGAGTATTTTGGAATAAAAGGGTTCTGGGGTAATGAAAATAATTGGGTGCGCCTGGATTATGACCGGGCGACATCCCATGTGACGCTGCAGGTGCTGGATACCACCAATCATAAACTCAGGAAGCTCTTCAGTGAACTACCCACTGCGGGGGTGGATAAGCTATATGCATTTAGTGAAGATGCGGAGGGCCAACTTTGGTTGGCAACAGGAAAGGGTTTTGAAATCAAGGACGGCAACGGAGATCATATCAGGAATATTGAATTTCCATCAACACTGCAGTTTGATCCGGAGTCCGTAGATTACCTTTTCAAGATCATTCATCTGAACGATAAGCGAGTAGCTCTGGTGGGAGGGAACAGAATTATTATTTATGACCCACAAAGTGATCGGTTCAAGCTAAAAGAAGTTTCAAACGACAATCCTAAAAAAATACAATTCACCACGGCCATTCAGGATGTGGAAGGCAGATTGATTTTTGAATACCGCAATTGTATTTATCGGCTTGAAGCGGATGATCGTATTTCTTTACTGTGGAAATACCCGGGCAATGAAGGGATTCGATCTATTTTTATTGACAGGACGAATACCCTTTGGATAGGAACGGACCCCAATGGGTTATTTAAAGTAAACTTATTGATGCCGGCATTTATTTCACGTAGCTATAATGAAAGCTTTGTCAAAGATATAATTCGTAATGAATTAGGTGTAGTCAATCATCACCTGGATTTGGCCGCCATGGACGCGGGCAGCGACTATTCGTTCAGGTATGCTTATACACGCGATGGCAAACTTGTGATATACATATCTCAGGGTAAGGATTGTCCGTGTGTTTTGCAGTTGGCAGGACAATCGCTTTTGCCTATTTTTTTGCCTAAAAAGTTAGGACAGCTTGCCCGTGGTAAAAATGGTGATATCATCTATTTAAGTGAAGATGGAATTTTAACCCGCTGGTCGGGTAGCCCGGGAAAGCAGTTCAGCACACCCCTGGAAAAACCACGGGAAAATCCGAGTGCGGTTATATCAGGTAGCCTTGCCGAAGATGAATCTTCGCTATGGGTCACTTACCCTGACGTGGGTACCATGCAATTCAATGAGGGTAAGTATGTCCAAACGATACGACCAAATGGAACGTATCCTACTAATATTATTCTAAATGATCCGGTCGATTCCCGGGTGTTGTGGATTGGTGCAATCTCCGGTGGATTATTTAAATGGGAGAAAAAGCAGAATAAGTTATTAGCGAATTACACCACTGAAAATGGATTACCAAACAATACCATTTACAGCATCATTCCTGATTCAAGCGGCTATCTTTGGATGAGTACCAATATGGGCATCACCCGTTTCAACCCAGTCAAAGAAACTTTTTCGAATTACAATACGTCTGACGGTCTCGTCCAGAGTGAATTCAATCGACATCATGCCTTGTTACTACCCGATGGTCGGATCGCCATGGGCGGCACCAAAGGATATACGGTGTTTAATCCGAATGAATTTACTGAAGACACGTATGCGCCTGAAGTTTTTATCACAGGCGTTTCGGTCAATGGCAAACCAGTTGAGACACACAATGACAGCACGATCATGTCCGGTCCTTTGAATCAACTCAGCAAAATCAATTTATCGTATCAGAATAATTCGATCAGTTTTACGGTGGCTGCGACCCAGTTCAATGATCTTGATAAAATTAAATTTCGCTATAAACTGAAAGGGATTGATCAGCATTGGGAGGAAACGGATGCGGATCAGCAAATCCGTTTCAATCAGTTGAATTATGGCGTGCATACTTTGCAGGTGAATGCTTCCAACACACTGGGTACATGGAGCCCAGCCATCAGGGAGGTCGTTATCGTGGTCCATCCGCCTTTCTGGCTTACGTGGTGGGCCTACGCCATGTACGCCGGTATTGTGGGCCTGTTGGTGCAGGCCTATTGGCGCAGTTATAAAAATCGTTTAAAAACAAAACAGGAAGTGGAGTTTAATATGCGTGAAGCGGCACGACTTCGCGAAGTCGATGAAATTAAAACCCGTTTCTTCTCAAATATTACGCATGAATTTCGCACGCCACTGACGTTGATCCTGACCCCGCTGGAAAAATACCTGAAGGATAACACAATGTCATCACGGGCACATACGCTGTTGAATAATAACTATCGTCATGCCACACAACTGCTGGAGTTGGTTAATCAGTTGCTCGATATTGCCAAGATTGAAGCAGGGCAGATGCCAGTGAATTTGACGGCTGGAGATCTCCATTCATTTTTAACCGATTATATTGATTCCTTCCAGGACATGGCCCAGAAGAAAAGAATCGACTTGCAATTTTCCATAGAAGGAGTGGCGGGTAATTATTTATTTGATCATGAGAAGTGGGGAAAAATTATACAGAACCTATTGAGCAATGCGGTTAAGTTTACGCCACAGGGTGGCACGATAAAAGTTTCGGCAACGACAAAGAACAGCGATGATGGTAATCCACGATACATCATTATTCAGGTGCGTGATACCGGCGTTGGCATCAGAAAGGAACTACTGTCAAAGATTTTTGAACGGTTTTACCAGGCCGATGATTCTACCACGCGCAAACATGAAGGCACGGGGATCGGCCTATCGTTGGTAAAGGAATTGGTGGAGTTATTAAATGGTCGTATTGATGTAGAGAGCGAACTCAATGAGGGAACGTATTTTACGGTAGAACTTCCAGTGGAAAAATTAAAAGAAACACCTCATGCGATAGCCGTGGACCAGGTGAATGAATTTCAAGCAGGTAAAGAAGCACCGGTGCAGGGGATTGACCATGAACTTCCATTAATTCTGGTAGTGGAAGATAATGATGAACTACGGTCATTTATAGTAGAAAGCCTTTCTTCCACGTGGCGGGTGATAGAGGCCAGCAATGGAGAGTTGGGCTGGGCTAGCATTGAAAATGAACTGCCGGAAATTGTGATCAGTGATGTGATGATGCCGGTCATGAATGGGTTCGAACTTTGCAAGAAGACAAAACAAGATCATCGCACTTCGCACATTGGTTTTATAGTATTAACAGCCAAAGCCGCGCATGAAGCAAAAATTGAAGGGCTGGAATCCGGTGCCGATGAATACCTGACCAAACCATTTCATTTATATGAACTGGAGTTGCGTATTAATAACTTGTTGAGAGAGCAGAACAGCTTACGGCTGCATTTGCAAGAGAAACTATTCAAGTTAACACCATCCGGTGACTCACCTACGGTGAATGACCTCTTCCTTTCCAGGTTGCAAGTGTACCTTAATGAAAACCTGAGCAACTCGAATTTAAAGATTGAAATGGTAGCAGATGCCATGTCGATGAGTAAAAGTACGTTGAACCGTAAAATAAAAGCGATTCTGAATACATCCATCAATGATTATATTAAGCAATACCGACTTCAGCAAGGAGCCATATTGTTATCAGCTGGTCATAGTGTTTCTGAAGTTTCCTTCCAGGTAGGTTTTGAGACGGCCTCTTATTTTGCGCGTTGCTTCAAAGACCAATATCACAAGACTCCCACGGAGTACGTCAGCGAATCAATTTGATTCAATTTTCGCAGACATTGCTTCAGGATTGAAGGTAATATCTTTCGTCATCAGGTAATTTTATTGCTGAATTCAAGATCAGCGCCTTTAATCTTTGCTCGTTGAGTAAAATAAATTGGTTATGAAAAAAGAAGATAAGAATGGCCTCATCCTCATCAAGCCGTTGCCGGGCCTTTCGGTAGTCCGATCTATTTTTATATTAAAATTAAGAGAGTATTTAAAATCGAATATTCAGAATCCTCGTCTGAAGGCGGAAACAGTAGCGAAGGAGATGGTCATGAGTAAAAGCACCTTAAACCGAAGGCTTAAGGAAACCCTTAATCTGACAATCAATGATTTTATCAAGCAATACAGACTTCAACAGTCGGTGGATTTGCTGAATGCTGGCTATAAAGTTAATGAGGTGGCACACCATGTTGGGTTTAAGACACCATCTTATTTTGCTCAATGCTTTAAAGCGCATTTCCAAAAATCCCCTTCTGAGCTTCACAAATCATAAGATTGCTTCAAAAGTGACTGTTATTGATTCAATTTTAAAGGCATTTACGTATTGGATAAGATAAATTTGACTTGTCCAAAAACCCTAATCATTTAAAATCAGCAAACACAATCATCTTTTATTATTTCACTTAACCCACCTAATTATGAAAAAAACATCCATGATCATCAGCATGCTTTTGATTGCATTCACAGCTGGTCTTGCGCAGACCCCAGCTACAGACCCTGGCATTACTGTTTATCGTTATTATAAAGTGGCCCCCAACCATCGGGCTGAATTCATTAAAAGAGAAACTACCTATTGGGCAGAAGTGGCTAACAAAGCGCTTGCTAAAGGGAATATCACCTTTTGGGCCATGCTTGAAAAGGTAGGTGGATATGATATGGAGAATAAATCTAATTTTCTATTCATCAATACGTATAAGAATATTGATGCCATGGGCGAAATATGGGGTGGTGCTGCGGCAGCATTTCCAAATGTGCCTATGGAAAAAATGGAGACGGGTTCAATCAGTACCGTAACGTCAATGTTTTTTCTTCATACTGAAGGCTGGCAACAAGCCGCAGATGCAAAGGCCGAAAATGATTTCAATTTTATAAGGTTGATATACCATAATTCATCCAATGCGTCGTCAGTTATTGATCTGGAGAAAAAGCATTGGGCTCCCTTTATTAAATCGATCATGGACAAAAAGCAAACTTCGCAACGGGCTTGGGGCAACGCCATCCTGATTTCACCCATGGGTGAGAATATTCGCTTCAATTCCGTATCGTACGATCTTTATCCTACGCTGAAGGACGCGTTGATGCCTTACTGGGATCCTAAAATTGAAGTCCCCCAAGGTCTTGAAGAAATTAACAAGCTGGAGATCAATAGACGTGGTCAGGCAGTTTACCGGATCGTGAAAGTGGTTTCAGCAAATTGAAAATATCTTATGCAATAGTCGAATGAACATCTTTATTGACTACTTGAAATTTATTCCGGCAAGCAACCCCTAACCCTAAACCAAAATCAGGCATGAACAACCTTTGTTGTTCATGCCTTTCTGCTCGTTTGATGTTAAATTTTGATAATGAAAAAAAAGATCGCTTTTGTGATATTGGTTTCATTATATCTGTACGGTTGGCCTGTACATAAAAGAGATAGCGCGTTGGTGGCTCCTGTTCATCTGAAATTCGACAAGACGGAGATGGTTGTCTTTGAAGAAAGCAGGATAGCTACCCTGGCAGTAGCGATGCACAAAACACTTAAATATGTGGTGAAATGGAAAGGTGATATGGAGGTGACTGATAAAGTCGTTCATCAATATCCCGCAACAATGGTTGATAAAAAAATCCATCAGGATACTGAAATGTACCGGGCTTCACCGGACAGTCTTTTCTACACTGGATTTTAATTCCGGTAATCTCCTCGATCATGGTCGTGTTGATGCTACGCCTCATTTGCGATCAATAATTCATTATCTTTAAATAACGATAATCTATATAGTATGGCTTCCATCAATTGGCAAAAGGACTTGCAGCCCCTCATTAAAAAGTATAAAGGAAAAAGACATCCGTTACACCATAACAGTAATTATGAACTCCTGGTGGTGGTAGTCCTTTCAGCACAGGACGCTGATCGCCACATCAATCAACTGGCGCCTGATTTTTTCAAGGCCTTTCCGGATATGAAAGCCCTGTCTAAAGCCAACGCTGAATCGCTTTATCCTTTCATTGGCAAGGTCAGAAGTTCACGAAAAAAGACGGAGTGGCTGCTCGAAATAGCGAGGAAGTTAAAAGACGATAAGAATATTCCGACCACGCTGACTGAGTTAACTGCCCTGCCTGGAATAGGGAGAAAATCGGCCAACGTAATTATGCGGGAAATGGGATTGCAAACGGAAGGCATCATTGTTGATCTTCATGTGGTGCGGGTGGCACCGCGCATCGGAATTGCGAAGGGCACCGATCCCAAAAAATTGGAGTTGCAAATGATGGAGGTGCTGGCCCCAAAAGACTGGGGTGAAGCCGGTATGGCGATTTCATTTTTGGGTAGAGAAATTTGCAGACCGAAAAATCCCAAGTGTGAGGAGTGTGTGATGAATAAGGTGTGCTCTTATTTTAAGGAATCAGCGACGCAATAAAATTTGTTTAATGCTGTCCTGTGGACAAGTACTGCGCCAGCGACAGGAATGCACCAATTAGGTTAGCGGTGCAGTGAAGGACGATGGATATATAAATACTTTTATTTTTTAGTACGAGGAAATAAATGGGCCATACCAGGATAAAGATTTGCAAAATATTCCATGGCTGCCAATAATGGGCAAGTGAGAACAGCGCCGCACTGATCATTGGTGAAAGAAGTCCGAATCGCGAAATGCGCGGCATAAGAAAACCTCTGAAATAGATCTCCTCAATAATCGGATTGAGTAAACCATCGATGACGAACAGGGCAACATAATAAGTGATTATAATGGGGGAAGAATTGGGTTTTAATAATTCAGTGTTATTTCTAAACCATTCGGGCAACCAGGAAAAACAATTTTCCAATAGATAGGAATTAATTGGGCTTAATATTGAAGTAATGATGATGGCATAAACAATAAATATCAGAATGAACAAACCATGTTTCCAGATGGGGATCTTCTTGGTGTAGAAAATAATATGGGTCAGCGAAATTTTTCCGTTTACGGAATAACCTTCTCTAAAGAGGATGAATACTTGCAATGGGATACCGACAAGTAAAAATCCCACAAGGACGGCAAAGCTGGATGGAAACCCTTGCTTAAGTAGCCAGGGAGAGATGATCCAATAAAAGAGAAGAATACAACCTCCTGGAAACAGGTGATAAAGAATGGACCAACCCAATTTTTGCTGTGTGGGATTTAGATGATCTTGATCTGGCAATTGAGTCAAACTCATATTCGAAAGCATCAGCGGTTTTGCCCGCTGGGGTTAGCGATATTCCTTCCAATTATTTTCACGGACAGCTTTATGATGAGATTCAATTAACTCCATCCAATGATGATCTCCATTAAGCGCCACTATCTTTTGGGCTTGATCCAAAGCCGCCAACGCATCTGAATGTTTGCCCTGTTGATAGAGCAACCAGGCGTATTTATCCCAACTTTCAAAATCAAAATCAATTTCGTGGTTCCATTTTATGCTAACAAAATAATAACGATCCCCCGCAGGGAGCTTGTAGAAAAATACGGAAAGAATCATACACGCGATAACGGCCATTAAGTTGATAAACTTCTTGTTTAGAATGGCCACAATAAGTCCGGCAACGGTAACGATTGACGCAATTATTAGCACAACATTGCCAAACGGTAAAAATTTTATGCTGATTAGAAGTAGAACAAGCCAGGTCCAAATTCCGAAATGAAATATTGATTCAATCTGTTGACTTTTCTTAAATGCTGATTGGGCAGTAGTAACTAAAATACCACCAAGGGCTATGAGCATTAATATGGCATTATAATGGACATGAAAAAATTTAAGAAAAAATCCAAGTGCAAATAGGCTGTAAAAAGTAGTTAATAGTTTATTCATTGATATCAATGCTTAAAGGTGAGATTTCCATTTCGCTTACGCCAGCAGCGCTAACTCGGCCACTCCTTTTCCATCAGGGGTGGTATAGAATGGACGTTCCTCAATGATGTAATTGGTTTCTGGGTCAATTCCCAATGCGTGATAAATCGTCTGGTGTATTTGGTCAATTCGGATTGGTTTTTCGATCGTCTTGCAGGGCCGTTCATCGGCCGTCTTTCCATAGGCATAGCCCTTCTTTATACCACCACCAAACATCAGGATCGAACAGCCATCTGTAAAGTGACGATGCATGCCGTAATGTTTCATTTCTTCAATGATGTCTGGTTGATTCACCTGTTCAAGAACTTTTAACTCCGGGCGTCCTTCCACCATCATGTCGCGGCTAAACTCGCTGGCAAGAATGACCAGGGTTCGGTCCAGTCTTCCCGATTTTTCCAGGTCAAGGATCAATTGAGCGATAGGTCCATCGATTTGTTTCTTCATGTCTTTAAGTCGCGTGTTTCCATTCTCATGCGTATCCCAACCTTTGAAAGGTTCATACTCTGTGGTGACGCTGATGAACCGGGCACCTTGCTCGGTAAGTCTTTTCGCCATCAGGCAGCCTAAACCAAAGCGACCCGTATTATAGATATCATAAATCTCTTTGGGCTCCTGTGAAAGATCGAATGCTTTTGCTTCCGGTGAGTTTAGCAGGATATAGGCTTGCTCCATAGATCGCTTCAGAGATTCCTTTTGATAATCACTGCCAAACTCTCCAAACGGACTCTGGCTGATCAGGTCGTTGTATAATTTATTACGACTTTCAAATCGTCTTACCGACATGCCTACGGGTGGTCTTACACTTTCAAGACCAGACGAAGGATCAGGAATGAGAAACGGACCATATTCATTGCCCAGGAAACCTGCTGTATGAAACGCTTTCAACTCTTCGCCTTCACCGACGGAGAAACGCTGACCAATATCAATGAAAGCGGGAATAACCGGATTTAACGGTCCGAGTTCTTTGGCAATCCATGCCCCCATATGTGGCGCTAATACACTTTGTGGTGGTTCGTAGCAGGTATGCCAATGATACTGATGGCGCGAATGAAGAATATGCCCAAGATCTGCCGCCACATACGAACGGATCAATGTTCCACGGTCAATTACTTTTCCAATAGACTCAAGTCCTTCTGAAAAATTTATACCATCCAAAACGGTTGGCACTGCTTTGAAAGTGCTTAGCACGCTGTTTGATTCCATGCCCTTTTCGAAGGGCGTATATTTTTTAGGATCAAAGGTTTCAGTATGTGCCATGCCACCAGCCATCCATAGCAGTATTACCGTGTCGGCTGTTGAGGTTATTTTTTTTGAGTCGCAGGAAACCAAACCGGCCATTGGCGATGAGGCCGCAAGAGCAGCAAGCGATGCGAGGCTTGTTTTCTTTAAGAATTCTCTTCGGTTCCAATTTGTATTCATCATATCATATCTGCTTGGATGAAACCATTAATACACAATTTGAAATTCCGGCAATAAAAATACGCTCCAGAATAAATCAGCGATGACTTCAGCATCCGGTTGATTACCCAATAGGCGCACGGCTACTTCCATTTCCTTTTTATCCGGTTCTCGTCCCAATGTTTTTTTAAATAGTTCATTGACCATGGAATTTACAGATTCATAGTTCTGCTGCCATACAGCTGCACCTTGATGAAGCACTTGATTAAACTTTTCTCCATTGGTCAGTTCAAGAGCCTGAAGGAGGTTCGCTTGTGACTCTCGCGTAGTGGTGACGGTTTCACGATTGGGTCTGCCCAAGGCGGTGAGAAACGAATTGTTCGCCACCAAAGAGGCACGAACAAAAGGTTGATTGGTTTGGTTGAATTTTAATTTCCCGAACGGATTATACTTTATCGCGGAGTCAGAATAAACGGGTGTAAGAACACGGCTTACAGCGTCAGCGAATTGTTCCGCTGAAATTCGTTTTCGTAATCGTCCGTTAAATTTAAAATTAGCACTGGCGATGTAATTAGCATCATTAACACCCATGGAGGGAAGCTGATAGGTTTTCGAAGACGTGATCAGGTAGATCAATTGTTTCAAATCATAATTATGCTCTGTAAAATAAATTGCCATCCAGTCGAGTAAATCCTGACTCCAGGGTTCATTGTCCATAGCATCTACGGGCTCCACCAGTCCACGACCCAGCAGTTGTGCCCACATTCTGTTGACGATCGTTCTGTAAAGCCGACCGTTGGCAGGCTTCGTCAGGTACTCGGCCAGTTGTTTTAGTTTTTCACTTCTGTTTGCAGTACTGTCTATGGTTCCCAATTGTTCCCACAGGATTCTGGTTCCTGCCAACTTACCGGTGGGTTTGTCGCATCGGTTTATTTCAAGGGTGGTATCCGCAAAAATATTGGCAAACGCATAGGCGTCTTCCAGTTTCCAGTCACTGATAAAACTGTTGTGGCAAGAAGCACACTTAAGGTTCAGGCCAAGAAACACCTGCGAAACATTTTGAGCGGCCTGCATTTCTGTAGTCTGACTGGCATTCACCACTCCACGCCAGCGAATCCCTTCGATAAATCCTTTTGAGTCTTTGGTCGGGCTGATCAGTTCTTTTACAAACTGATCATAGGGTTTGTTGGTCTGCAAGGATTTATATAGCCAATCAGTGATATTGTATCTTCCGTTGGTGATATAACCAGTGCCCGTATAGTCGTTGCGTAAGGCATCGTTCCAGAAGGTGAGCCAGTGCAGGGCGTAGTCATCATCGCGATTCAGCAGCTCCTTTATCCAGATGGATCGTTTATCTTTTCTTTGGTCACTAACAAAATTTTCCTGTTCATCAAGAGTGGGAAGAATCCCAACGATGTCGAGATAAATTCTTCTTAGGAATAGCCGGTCTTCGACAACGTGGGGCCATTCAATGTTGTTTTTGGAAAAGTAATCATCGACCCAAAGATCGACCTCATTTTCAAATTTGATGGAAGAGGATTTTGGTAGTGGTGGCTGGCGAGGTTCCAATTTGGCCACCCGATATTCGGCTGACTTACCTGCCGAGTCAGGCCAGGGGGCACCCTGTGCAATCCAGTATCGAAGTAATTCAATTTCTTCTTTATGAATGGACTTTCCTTTTGGCGGCATTGATTCTTCATCACTTCGTGGAAGTGTGAGCCTGCGGATCATCTCACTTTCATTGGGTTTGCCGGGGAGGATGACGGGTCCGTCTTCACCGCCTTTCATGGCCATGTGTTTTTGATCGAGTCGCAATTCTCCTTTCACTTTTTGCGAACTATGGCACTTATAGCAGTTGTGTGCAAAAATTGATTTCACCTGCACGATGAGCTCCTGCTGTTGCACTTCACTGAGTGTGCTGTCATATTTTATTGAGGCAAGATTG
>JAHEMS010000485.1 GCA_024643595.1 Bacteroidota bacterium | reverse complement strand
GTATTCTTTTTTTGAGCATCTGTGGGAAGCCAATATCCGATATTAGTATTTTCATCAAAATACCCATGCCCGGCATAAAAGATCAAAAGAAAATCTGTGGGTTGTATAAGATGGCTTAATTCTTCAAAGGCCACATTTATTTGCTCAAAATTGGGATTTTTAACAAAATAAATATCTTGTTCCTCAAATGTATATTTGTATTGTAACACTTCTTTCAATTTACTGGCATCTTTTAAAGGCTCACTTAGCGATGTAATAGCTGGATCCTGATATTCTTCCACGGCCATTAGCAAAGCAAAATACCGCGGCTTTGTGCCAGCTTGTTCTGCCTTTTTATTGAACGATACCCGGACAGGCGAACTGACCCCCTCTACAACTTCTTGTGCGTTAACAATGCCAGCAATCAGCATAATTATAAGGATGAGTCTTGTTTTCATGCTTCTGATTTTAATAGATAATTAATTTTGTTCTTTTTTCTTTTCCACCAACATTCATATATACAAAATAGAGTCCGCTTTGAACAGTTGGTTTCCAATTCAAGAGATGGCTGCCATTATGAATATAGTCATCCAATAAAGTAGCCACTTCACTTCCATTATTATTATAAATTCTGACAGTGACTTTTGGGTGATTCATAGACTGTGAAATATACAGTGGAATGTTTACATCTTCGTGTGCTGGGTTGGGATATGGTTGCCCGATTACCGGAAGTTCTTTATCAAGGATTGATGTAATGTAATTGGTATCACCAAAAATGACGCTAAAGGTTTTGCTTTCTGGAAACAGCTTAATTTCAAATTGCTGTGTCATATCGACTATACGTTGTGCGGTAAGATCAAGTAGAATAAGTTGTTTATTCCCTTTTTGTTCGATGATAGGCCATGACAATATTAACGGATTATCAGCCAATTGCTTCATCTCTAACGACCAGGTGAAATTATCTTGAGTAGGCACTACCTCTTTAGTAAGTTCCGTTTTCGAATCACCAGCAGTGAAGATTAACTCAGGCATATCCAATCCTTCCAGCAAAGGCACGCTTACTTTATCAAATTCGTCAATTCCTGCAAGACTTGCTTTAGGATGCATGCCTACTCCACCACGTTCGTTGGTCAGTAATCCATTGCTGATGATGATGGGTACATTCCATGTATTATTTTGTAGATTGATTTCTTCAGCTGAATTTCTTCCTCCCCCTAACGATGTATTCCTCAATACAGGCACTTTTAGTTGAATGGAAGATGATGTTTTATTTTCTATAAATCCACCCCTGTAGCGATCCAATGTGATTCCATCTGACAAGGTACCATTGCTAAAAAGTGAAAGGGCCGTAGCTACTCCGGTAGGATTTCCACTTTCAGTCAGAACTTCAGTCCATGAAATTCTGAAGTTATAGGGATTGCCAATTAAATTCCAGCCAGGGGCCAATGTTATTGTAAAGGGAGAATTCTCATCTACGTTAACGGCTGTTCCTTCACCCGGATTAATGTTGGCGTTGTTGCGGGCTATTAACCAATAACCTTCACCAGGTACAATTTCATTAAAAAATGACTCTGTATATTCGCGATTATTTCGAGCAGAGCCCTTAGATCCATAATCAAATAGTCTCCATTTTGTGCTATCGTATGGCATAAGTGATTTGAAGACTTCAGAAACGGCTGAATTTGTCATCTGAAGAGGAACAGATATAATCTGATAGTCGCTTACTAATTTTCCAAACCGCAGATCTGGAATGGACTGTTCAGATGATGTTGAAAGATATTTTACCCAGGCATTTGCTTTTGAACTTTCTATCGTTGCTAACGACTGATCGATTACTTCAAAATAGTATTTTAGACCAATCAAATCAGTCAGATCGCTTGAAGCCACTACTTTCTCAAATTTATTTCCGGCAGCAGTAACCTCCCCGCTCTTCCATGTTGAAGCAGGCTCGCTTATGCCGCGACTTTTAAAATTAACCTTGGTTACCTGGGATATGTCGCTAACCGTTATACTTGCTGTTAACGTTCCTCCCCTGTTGAAAGAACTCACAAAGTTTTCAGTTATGTCAAGCGGTAATTTTGTTGTAAAATTCCAGGTTGATGCATTAGTAATGCCGGCAAAATTATTATTTGACAAATCTTTAATGGAACCAGCATCCATTTCAATATTCACTGATACATTGCCGCTGAAATTTATGGGAGGGTTAATGGTTACCGTTGTGCCGGAGACGGTCACACTTGCATCACTGACAGCAATGGTTTGAGTTGTTATTCCATCTTCTTTGATGATGATATTTCCTGTTCCCTTTTGGATGTTTTCTGTAAAGGTCATTTCCAGATTAGTCGTAACGGCAACATCGATGGCATTGTCTAACGGTGTAAATGAACTTAGGGTTGGTGGGATTATATCCACCGTTGTAAAATTCCAAATGGCTGGATCGGTAATCCCTTCAAAATTGTTATTGCTCAAATCTTTAATGACACCAGCTGCCATTTCAATATTTACTGATGAACTACTTAGGAAATCAGTTCCGGGATTTATGGTAACGGTTGACCCTGAAACCGTTACGCTTGCATCTGAAACCGCAATCGTCTGAGTGGTAACTCCACCTTCTTTGATTAGTATATTCCCAGTTCCCTTTTGTATGCCTTCATTAAAGTTTAATATCAAATTAGAGTCAACAACAACATCGATTGAGTTGTCAGATGGAGTAAATGAATTCACCAGTGGTGGCGTTATATCTACAATTGTAAAATTCCAGGTGGTGGCAATTGTGATCCCCACAAAATTGTTATTGGACATATCTTTAAATGCCCCTGCTGCCACCTCAATATTCACTAAGGCACTACTGTTGAAATCCGTGTTCGGATTAATGGTAACGGTAGTGCCAGACACGGTCACATTGGCATCTGTCACTGCAATGGTCTGCGTGGTTACCCCTCCTTCTTTGATCAGGATATTACCGGTTCCCTTTTGTACTGCTTCGTTAAAAGTAATTGTAAGGTTTGAGTTGATAGAAATATTCGCAGCATTATCGGCTGGTGAAAGGCTGGTAATAGTTGGAGGGGCCACATCAGCCACGGTAAAGTTCCAGGTGGTAGCATTGGTAATGCCAGCGTAA
>JAHEMS010000061.1 GCA_024643595.1 Bacteroidota bacterium | reverse complement strand
AAAGAATCGCTTATCATTTTGTGCTTCTGTGAAAAGATTTCCACGCTCATCCTGTAGAGTCACCGTGCGAACTTCTTCTGCAAAGCTTTTCATATCCTTCGACAATTTAGCAACGCGTGGTAGAACGGCTTGCTCATTGTCTTTTCGTAACGCTCCTTCCGGATGGTACTGATTGTTATCCCAACGTTGTAGTTGCCCACCCCAGATTCCACCGAAATACATATAGTATGTTCCATCGTCGTCTTTAAAAACACAAGGATCAATACTATAGCTTCCATTAATAGGTTCTTTTTCAGGGATGAATGGACCACCTGGATTATCGCTCGTAGCAACTCCAATTCTAAATACATCACTTTTATCTTTTGCTGGAAAATAGAGGTAGAATAAACCATTTGCATAGGCTGCATCCGGAGCCCATAATTGCCTTCCAGCCCATGTGATATCTTTAATATCCAACGCAACACCATGATCGGTTACATTGTCCTGTAAGGAGGACATGGATAATACATGATAATCGCGCATGTCGAAATGATCGCCCAAATCATTTTCAGGAACTCCAGCTTCGATATCATGAGAAGGATATATATATATACGATCATTAAATACATGAGCAGAAGGATCTGCGGTAAAGATATGGCTTACCAGTGGATTCGATATTGGCACTTCTTCATTTTGAACAGATGCGTCAGGTGTAGTTGTAGATGATTTTGTACAATTGAGGATAATACTGGCAGTAAAGAGTATGATCAACAGGGAGAAATTGAATTTTATTGTCATTATTAGTTGTTGTTGATGCGTTAGATTCTAGATACGATTTTACATAAAAATGCCACCTTAATTTGAAAATCGAACTAATATTATTTGCTAAACATTTTCAAAGATTTCCCTTAGCACTGAATGGATGTATATAGTACCAGGAGATCCATTTAAAGGTGATGATATCATTTCAGCGTCATTAATTGGCTGTTAATCTAAAATATTGGCAGATCAATGTAATGGGTGATATAACCAATTTATATTTTCCTATATTCGTTTGATAATGAGTTAATTAAAGTTGAAGTATAAACTACCACTTGAGTATAAACTTGATTTCAAGATTGTACTTACCACTGTACTCTATTACCTATCTGCGCGGTTAGGATATTTTCTTGCATTTCATGATACTACTACATTACCAGCCTGGCCGCCCTCCGGTATCGCCTTTGCATTGATCATATTATTAGGCAGGTCATCATGGCCGGGCATTACCATTGGCGCGATGATTGCCAATTTGATGGCCTTTTGGAATAACCAGGCGTTGCCGCAGCATACCTTGATTGCTGTCTCTAGTATAATTGCAGCTGGACAAACTTTAGAAACGTTGGTTGGAAATTTCCTTGTCAAAGAGTGGATAAAGGATGATTATCCCTTCAAAAGCGCTAAGAATACTTTTCGTTTTCTGTTTGTTGCTTTATTGATGAGTTTGATTGGCGCCTTTGTAGGCACGATGGGATTATTTGTTAATGGCGTAATTAATTCCAGCGATCTTATCAAAAGTTGTTTTACCTGGTGGGTAGGTAATGTAGTAGGGATCTTGTTATTCACGCCCTTTATTTTAACCGTAGCCGCAAGACGTAAATTAATTATTCATACCAATCAGGTATGGGAAGCTGGTATTTTTATAGCCTCCATTTTAGGAATATACTCCCTGATTCGGTTGGGTTATTTCAATTCAACGCTTATTGATTCGTTGCCCTATTTATTGATTCCGTTTCTGTTATGGCTGGCATTTAGATTTAGTTTATTGGCGGCTATTTCAGGTGCCCTGATTTCTTCACTTATTTCTATTTATTTCACGATTCACTCCAGTGGTCCGTTTATTCAGTCGAGTGCCAGCGATACGATGCTGTTGCTTCAAATATTTATAGGTGTGATTAGTATTTCAACCATTGTCCTGTCAGCCACTGTTACTGAAAGGGCTGCGGCGCAAAATGAATTGAAACTTTTTAACGTTAATTTGGAGAACATGGTGCAGGAGAGAACGAAAGCGCTGAATGATGAAATTGATACCCGCAAAGTGGCGGAAGACAAATTAATAAAAACCAATATGGAGCTCAGTAAACGTAATACCGAGCTGGATAATTTTGTGTATAGTGTTTCCCATGATTTGCGTGCTCCTATTGCATCGGTTCTCGGGCTCATTAATTTGGCTAAGAAAGACAAGGACCTGACCATGAAAAATACGTATCTGGAAAAGATCAATAATAGCGCTCTTCAACAGGATAATTTCATTCGGGAAATATTAGATCAGTCCAGAAATTCAAGATTGGAAATAAAGCGGGAAGAAATTTTATTTCAACCACTAATTGATGAAACTTTTAATCAATTGAAGTTTGCTACAGCCACCGGAGGAGAAGTAGAAAGGATAATCAATGTAAATCAGACTGGCAGTTTTTATTCCGATCGATGGAGGTTAAAAGTGATTCTGAATAATATTATTTCTAATTCCATTCGGTATAGAAATGGAAGGGATCCGGTCATTAAAATCAACGTAGAGATTACCGAGAGAAAGGCTCATGTTGAGATTGAAGATAACGGAAGAGGCATACCTTTCGAGCATCTTGATAAAGTTTGTCAAATGTTCTACAGGGCTACTGATGATGGTGCTGGTTCTGGACTTGGTTTATATATAGTAAAAGAGGCCATGGATAAATTACATGGTTCAATTAATATTAAATCAGAGGAAGGAAAGGGGACAATTGTAAAACTTGAAATTCCGGAACTTCTTTAAAGATGGTCGGAGGATCAGACGTTTAGTGTAAGCGTTTTTTCTATGCGCATAACTGCTTTCGTAACCGGATGCAAAAATTCCAATTTCCATGCGTGTAATGCAATACTGTTCGCTAAATAGGAGATGGTTGATCCATAGAAACTGTCGCCAATAATAGGGCATCCTATTTTGGCGAGTTGGGCGCGTATCTGGTGATACTTGCCCGTATGCAGTTCAATGTTCCAAATATAATAACGGTTATTCAGGTCAGCTACTTCATAACTAAGTATAGCTTTCTCTGAATACGGGACTTGTTCCTCATATAATACGGCTTTCTTCTTTTCTTTCCGATGCCAGTGCTCTAATTTGTCGATCTTAGATACGGGAGTTTGATCGGTAACTGCCTGGTAATATTTTTTTACCTTTCGTTCAGCAAATTGCTCACTTAAATTTTTTAATACTGATCGTTGCTTGGCAAATAGAATAATGCCACTCACAGGCCGGTCGAGCCGATGAATATGTTGTGCATAGACATCTTTTTCTAAAGAATTTGTTTTTAGATATTTTTTTACTTGCTGCAACAGATTGGGATGCCCGTTTCGATCGGGCTCTACCATCAAACCGGCTGGTTTATTGATGATGAGTAATACCTCATCTTCGTACAGTATTTTATCGGCTACATTAATGTGCATGACCCTATGGTTGGTTGCGTCATTTACCAGTTAAACGTAATTGATCGCCATTCATACTTTGATTTAAACGGAAAATACACTTTTCATCCCGTCAAGAACAATAAACTAGTACTACATAAAACAGCATTGACGGTGGTTTATTCTCCCTCCACAATTTGTCCGTAATCAATGAAAAGTTCTTCTCCACGTTTTATATCACGAATGGCTTCAAAATAATCTCCCTCTTGAATGGATACTACGTTTGGTGAATCAGAATGATTAAGGAGGAGCGACACATCTATCTTTTTAAATCCATAGTCGGGCACATAATACTTCTCTTCATCAAACAAACAGTAATTCTCAATCAAGATTCGGGCATGCTCCGGTAGTGACTCCATTTCAATTTTGCTGATGGTAATCCATTGGTCATTTCTATCTGGCTTGCTGAACATGTCTCTGCATCCTTCTGGTATATCCCGGATAGCAAATACACCTACGCCGGCAACCATGGATGGCCGGATCATCACAAAAGAATGATTCGAAAGTTCATTTAACAATGCTATTTTATTCATCTTGATTTTTTAGGCAACTTTAGATTACAGTTTCTGAAACCATATCGATTAAATAAACTTGTTTGAGAGAGCATTGGGTTATCGATAATAAATCACATTACAATCCGGGTGACTTGATTTGAAGTTCTCGATAGCCCTGCTGGATACTTTAGTGTTGTAGCATTTCAATGTTTTAAGAGGTAGATAGTCCAACGGATTAAGCTTACTCACATTGGTATTAGAGAAATCCAGGTATTCAAGTTTCTCCAATTTCTCGAGAGCATCTAATCTTTTGATTTGAGTACCTGAGCAATTTAGCCTGGTTATTCCATGCAGGCGCCAAATCTCATAGATGTCATCAATCGGCGTATTGGAAATATCCAGATCTTCCAACGTAGTAAGTAGTTTTAATGAATCCAAGTTTGTAATTGGACTGTTTGTAGCATGTAATGATTTTAATGAAAGAATATTTTTAATAGGGGAGAGGCTAGTCATGTTAGTACCTGAGAATTGGAGTTCTTTCAATCTGACAAATTCACTTAGCGGAGAAAGATTATCAATAGGCTTATCTTTAAAGTAAAGTTTTTCTAGTTGAATAAGTTGATGGAGATTTTCAGTGGTATTACTCTTATTCTTTCCCATTTCTTCCACGAATATTTCTTTCCATGCCGCCGATAAATTATTCCACCAATTTTTTAATTCTTCCGTCTTATAGATCAGTAGACAATTTGGATTACTTAATAGAAAATGCATAGCCCGTTGATCATCTACTGAACTATGATCTAAATACAGTAGCCTAAGACTTGGTATTTTTAAAAATGTAATATTATTAATCGCGTTATTTTCAGCTTTAAGGGTCTTCAGTTCTTTAATCTCTGAAATAACGGATAAGTCAGTGACTTTTGTGTCGCTGATGTCTACATGTTGTAAGCCCTGATGATTGCTAAGTGGCGTTAAATCAACGATGCCGGTATGATTAGCGATCAGAATGCGGAGTCGTTGCAATTTCCTAAGAGGTTCAAGGTCCTTAATTTCAGTTTTTCCACCTATGTTAATGGAGTCGACCAATGGAATCCTGGCAAGTTCTTCTTTGGAAGGATCATTATTTATTCTCGCTGCATTGCTCAATGTCAATCTCCAGTCTGGTGAAAGAGTATCCCACCATGCTTTTAAATCCTTAGAATCAAATATGATTAAAGTAGTGGGTTTTCTAGTCATAAAAATCGATGCATCCTGCCGCTTTATCAGTGTTTGATCGCAATAGACCTTTTCCAGGTGAGGTAGACTTAGCAGGGGAGATATATCTGAAATGGCAGTATAGTTGATTGAAAGTATTTTGAGGCTTTCAAGTTGTTCTGCAGACTTTAAATTTTGAAGAGGCGTATGATCTACTTCCAAAACTTCAAGTGACTTTAATTTTATCAACGGACTTAAGTCCAAAATAAAGGTCTCGGAAAGATGCAGTTCTTTAAGATGAATAAGATTTTCAAATGGATTAAGATCCATAACTTGCGTTTGACTTAAATCGGCTATCTGAAGAGAAGTGAGCTGATTTAAGGGGGTAAAGTCAGCAACGGATACATCCTTTAGCGATAAATTTTTTAATTGGGTCATCTTCGAAATTACCGACAGATCTGTGATAGCTGTATTATTCAGGTTGAGAACTTCCAACTTTACCGCATATTTTAAAGGAGACAACTGGTGGATAGCCGTTGAGGATAGGTCAAGTTCAATCAACTCAGACAGGTTGCGAATAGGGGCAATATCTTTTATTGCTGTACCTGAAATATTAAGAACCGACAGGTTCGTTAGTTCGGTCAACGGATCAAGGTACTGTATCATGGAATTATTACTAATATCCAGGTCAGTAATCGATTTAATTGCTTTCAAATCATTCAGCGAAACGCTATCCGATAATCCGTACTTTTCTATAAAAACGGATTTCCATTCAAGAGACAAATCCTTCCACCAATTGGTGAGAATCTGTTTTTCATCAAACTCATTCGTGTAAATGCTTACAATTTTAAGATCTTGTTCATTGGGGTTATAATTGATTTCAATAAACCGTGGTTTTGTATTATTTACTTCCTGTTGATCAGTAGTTGTCGCTTTAAGATTGCGGGTAGTGGTTACTTTATAAAATTGCTGTCCAGCGCTGGTTACCCCACTTTGAATTTCATCTATCGTAAACTCAAATCGGGCTTGTTGAAAAAAGAAATTAATATCCTTCAGGTAGGCTACTACATCTTTGTTAGTGATTACTTTTCTTTCTTCGTCAAGATCATCTTCAACCTGAACTTTCGAATCACGGAAAATCTTAGCATAACTTTCGGTAATTAATACCTCTTTGTCTCGTACAGGTGTGCTGCTGCTTCCCAGGGTATTCAGCATGAATTCCAGGAAAGCAATCATATCTCGGACCTTTTTTTCGTCTTCTTCGATATTTGTGTTGGTCGATTCTGGTTGTTTAGTGGTTGCCGGCTTTTGCACTGCCGATTTCTTCTGCTGGGCAATAACAGAGATCGAAAAAAATAGAAAGAATATCAACAACCATTTACTAGTGTGTTTCATGATACAAGAATCTTCTTAATAGAGATTTATCTTCATAGCTATTTAGTTTCACAAGATTAGAAATTAACCAACCTGTATTATAACCCGGCCGGTTAAACTCAGAAAGTTCAAAGTACCAATTACTGATTTGAAAAAAGTGAAATTTCACACCGGATACGGATTTGAATTTCAGATTACCGGTGTTTAGTTCATATAAAAAAATTGATAAGTGACTGGGGGAGAAATTTTTTGCCGCAAATTGAATTACACTGTCCTTATTGGCGAAAGCTTTTCTAAGATTCATAAAGTCAAGTTCATGACTGAGCGGATGTAGAAAGTTACCAATTCGAGTGGTATCTCTTTTAAAGGACGAAGCATACATATCCGCATATACCTTGTGTATTACCCATTTATAGCCGAGATGATTTTTTTCAAGTTCCATGAATAACGTGATTGGTTGGTCTTTGCCCGATGAGGTGAATATGGTCTGAACCTCAGCAAACCAATTGGGTTGATGGAACTCCAGGATATTGGAATCCTTACTATCCAGAATATGCATCGCAAATTCTGACTTAAGCATTGGACTCATTCCATTGTTGGACTCGTCAAATAATACTCCCAGATATTTTTTTCTTAATTTGATGCTGTGATATTGTTTATCATAAGGATAATACCGATTCCCTTTTTCATCTTCCTCGCCATTGAATCTTCTGAAAAACTGATTTACCTGTTTGGTTTGAGCATAAAGTTTGCTTTCATCCTCCATGTCATTAATTAATTGAGCAGAGGATGATGTTATTGCACAAAACAGAATTGCAATGAAAGTGTATTTCATGCTTACGTATAACTTATACGGAACAAAAGAGAGTTAAGCGCTCGTTTCAGTGACACGAATATCACCCAGTAAGACATCCCAAAATTCAATGGTCCTGCCCTGTATTTGAGTCACTTTTCGTTCCACATAAATGGTGATATCTTTTTTAGTGGTGTCTTTATATTTTAGTCCGTCATCGGATGTGCCTTCGAAGCGCTGATAGATGGTTACGACTCCTACATAGCGTCCATCAGGTTGTCGCTCAAGGTCGCTTATGTAATGAATGTCGTACCATTTAATGGACACACGATCATAGTTGAGAGCCATTAATCGCTCGAAATACTTACGTACTTTATAGTAGTTAACTTCTGATCGGTTTAACGATGAGACACCCATTTCACTTCCTGGTGCAAACAATTCTTCAGCTCTATCCATTACGCGAGTAGCCTCTGAATAAGCGGTTTTCTTATTGCCGATAATGCTTATGTATTTACTCAGGTCCCGAACTTTCTCCAGGGCCAGAGAGTCTATGGCTTGCTTGCGTGCGGGACTTACGTCATCAGACTGGGCGAATAAATTGACTCCCATCAGCAAGCTAAATGATATGGTGAATATTTTATAATAATTTATCGTGGACATACTTGTAGGATTTAATTAGCGGAATAAAATGTGTATTAAAACGGTTTCTTTAATTCAACCTCTGTGATTTTACCTGAACTATCCATTCTTAGATTAGTGATCGCGTTACTATTTTTTTTCTGATCTTTCAGGTAATTCAGATATTCCCGGATGGTTGTAGGTCTATCGTAGTCTTTCTTGCCACCATATTCACCGATCACTATTAATACAGGCGTATCGGGTGAGGCAAATAAAGTAAGCGCTTCGTTAATACTATTATTGGCAGAGGTCACATTGGCAGCCTTGGAAATGGCGGTAAAGTACTCACTTAGTTTAGCTTTAGGTTCCATAGCCGTTGATTGACTTTCCTTCAATCTTAACGCTGCTTCTCTTCGTTCACGCTCTTCGGCTTCACGTTTTCGCGCTTCCTCCTCTTTCTGCTTTTGAAGTTTTGCTGCTTGTTCCTGTTCTATACGTGCCTTTTCCTGAGCTTTTGCTGCTTCCATTTTCTTACTGCTCTTGCAGCTAAATGAAAAGATAATAATAAGCAGCAACACTAATTTTGATAAATTCAGGTTACGGTTGATCATGTAGTTAAAATTTACGTGTGAAATATATAAAATAACAGTTTTATTTCAGCTTGACGCTTATGTTTTCGTGACCTTTCGATAGGGTGAATTAATTTCGGTTAAAATAACAAAACAACCATGTGATATTCATATTCAAATTTATAGTCGATTTACTTCAAATCATTACGGTTCGCTGAAAATCGTTTCTATCAGTTATTCATCATTCAATTGCTTCCATAGCACGATTCCTTCTTTTAAATAATTTTCACTTTTGATTCATTGGCAGGACGAATATCCAAAATGAAAGGATCATGGCGGCACAACTACCCGATATAATCATTATAGATGGTGAAAATCATGATCTATATTCTAATCCTTTGGAACAATATTGGATGGTCAATAAAATAAATCGCCCCCAATTTCGAACTTCGGGAAGTTGTAAGAGAGGATATGTAGCGACGTGGGAATTAGTTGATAAGTTTCTTGTTTTAAAAGACATCAAGGGAGATTATGAGAAGCGATTTGGTTGGTTCTGGAAAAGAATAAGACCCTGTTCGCTAAGAACTGTTTTAAGAAAGCCTTTTTTAAAGAACCCAACAGCAACATGGTTTACAGGAAAAATAAGGATACCCAAAGGCAACCGAATATTTTACGCGCACAAGGGATATGAATCTCGCTTTGAGCAAGAAATTATCATTACGCTCAGCCATGGAAAAGTAATAAAATCCATCGTTCTCGACTACACCCATGAGACATTAGCGCTGGCTGAGAGCGGGCTATTTTAAACTTAATAAGGCAAAGGATTAAGATTGAATGTATAGACAACTACCGCTTATATAGAATAAAGATTATCCATTACAATTGAAATCGCCTGTATTCCTTTTAAAGATTGAATTGAGTATCTTTCTCAACAATATTATTTAACCCAAGGAAATATGAAATTAGTCTTCTTCGTACTCGTAGCGTTAACGGGTTTTAGTTCTTATGCACAATCCGAAAAAGAAGTAGAGGCATCCGTGGAAAAATTGCGACTAGCCATGATTGATCCCTCCAGCGTGGCTCTTAAAAATTTAACTTCCAGTTATCTGTCGTACGGACACTCCAGTGGATTAGTTGAAAATCAAAATCAGTTTATTGAAGCATTGGTTTCTGGTAAATCTGATTTTAAGTCAATCGATCTTACAGACCAATCTGTTGTGATGACTGGGAAGAATATGGCATTGGTTCGTCATAAGCTGAAAGGAGAACTAGTTAGTGCAACCGGTACAAGCACCGTCAACCTTGGTGTGTTGCTGGTGTGGTCAAAAGAAAAGGGAGGCTGGAAACTGGTCGCTCGGCAAGCCTTTAAGATTTAATGCTCTCGATTTCACCCTCGGGTGGTCTTCGATGCCAATAGGAAGCCAGTATTGAACCGGTGATATTCATTAATGGACCAAATACAGCAGGAGCGAGGCCGATGGTAGCAATTTTACCCATTTCTTTTGCAATTCCAGAGGCAAGTCCACCATTTTGCATTCCTACTTCAATTGCAATGGTACGGCAATCTTTTTCGGGCATTCTAAACAAGCGGCCCGTCCAATAACCAAGGGTGTATCCAAAAAGGTTATGGATCAATACAAGTCCGATCAGTAGAAATCCGATCTCTAACAGGCTGTTTCTTCCTGCTGCTGTAATGATGGTGATGATCAGGCCGATGCCCAGCATTGATACTAATGGCATGGCTGCATCTAACCATTTTGATTTACCATGTAGCAGTTTATTAAAAATAAGCCCTGCTCCAATAGGAATTATTACCATTTTACAAATGTCCCACATCATATTAAGCATGTTGATTTCCACTAATTCACCGGCTAATAATTTCATCAGGAGGGGAGTAATCACTGGAGCCAATAACGTAGTTACAGAAGTAATAGTAATGGAAAGTGCCAGGTTGGCTTTAGCGAGATAATTCATCACATTAGAAGCCAGCCCGCTGGGGGAACAGCCGATCAGAATAATACCTGCAGCAATTTCCGGTTCAAATCCACTGAAGTTGGCTAACGTAAAACCTATTAGTGGCATAATCATGAATTGCGCGGCCACACCAATAAAAACGGCTTTGGGAGTTTTAACGACTCCAATAAAGTCATCAACACTCATTGAAGTTCCCATACCAAACATAATGATCTGGATTAGGGGTATAATTAAAGTAGAAAATTTAAACCCATTCAGTTCGACGAAATTATTAGGGTAGTACATAGCAGTAGTCACTGCTGCAAAAATCATAATGGAATAGGTGAATCCTTTTAGCTGCTCATATCCGCGAAAGCCTATTCCAATCAAGAAGAAAAATAAAATTAAAAACGGTCCGGCGGCAGAAATACCAGAAGTTGCTATAATGACGAGCGCAACAATAAGTGAGACGATGGCCAAACCGAGTGAAAGTTTAAAGAGATTGAATGTTTTCAATGGAGTGATAGGTTAGGGTGAACAAAGGGCCAGAGAGCTGTTTTTAACATGGCTAAAAATAAGCATCTCTTCATCATGATAAAAGAATTAGCACGATGAAGAGACGCAAGCGGTGATGAATATTTAGCTATAGGTTCTGTCGTGCGAACGTTTTTCATCCCACTCCTTGGTAGGAGCAAAATAGGTTTGATCGCTGGCATGTAAATGCTTTTTCACCTCATCATCTATCAATTCAATTCCCAATCCTGGAGCGGTGAGTGGAACGGGCGCGTATCCTTTGTCGATCAGTTTCCTTCCATCCGTTGTTTTAACCAACCCTTCCCACCAAGGTACATCAACAGAGTGATGTTCAAGAGCAAGGAAATTTTGAGTGGCCGCCGCACAATGCACATTAGCCATAAACGATACAGGGGTTCCTGCCTGGTGCATGGCCATCGCGATTCCTTTTTCTTCTGCATAATCGCCAATGCGCTTTGTTTCTAAAAGTCCGCCAGAGGAGACTAAGTCTGGGTGAATGATATCCACGGCATGAACATCTATGAGAGGCTTGAAGTCTTGTAATAGAAAGATATCTTCTCCTGTTGTAGTGGGAGTTTCAAGAGCTTCAGTAATGGTCTTGT
>JAHEMS010000484.1 GCA_024643595.1 Bacteroidota bacterium | reverse complement strand
AAACGGATGAGAAAGGAATCATTTTAACAAAAGGAATTTTTGATACAACTCCTGCATTCAATATTGGTGCAATTGCGATATTGATTATATGTGCTGCCTTGTATACCATATTCTGGTAGGAAAATAGTAACAGACAAAAGAATGGCTCTAATTTTTATTGGAGCCATTTTAATTTTAAATCCAAATATTGACTTTAATTCACATTAAATGTGGTGAAGTATTCAAAAGGGATATTATTTGCAACACCTTTGATGATAATCCCATACCTACCTGGTAAATGAGATGCAAAGAATGAATAGGTGAACTGTTCATTCATATTTAAGTAGTTGATAGGTCTCCAGAAAATAGTTCGAGTAACATTATTACTACCGGGATTTTCTTGTAGATGTTGGGGGATAAACATCTCAAGTTTGTCATAACCTTTCACCACAAGATTTGTGAATTCGGGTATGGTGTGCGTCCAGGCAACATCTGTTTTTGTATAAATAGCAATCACTCCGTTTCCACCCCGAGATCCTAAGATAGGCATTGCTCTTCTAATCACTTCAATTCGATCAATTACTGCAACGGGTATGGCGGGTACGCTATTAATGGCGAATTCTACACCATCAACCAAGATTATAGGTGTTGTAGATCCTTCAATACTCATTCCTCGCATTTTGATATCAATTCCATTTGCAGAGGGGAATACACGTAAGCCAGGAACGCGTCCTTGCAACGCTTCAAGGAAATTATTGCCAGCGTATGTCTTCAGTAAGTCACCATCCACTACGTTATCAGGTTGACCAAGAAGCCGTGCATAAGCTTCCTTCTTTTTTTCATTAGGATCAATTCTTTTTGCGGTAACACTTACCTCACTCAATACTTTTGTTTCGAGGTGTTCTTCATGCAGCAAACGAATTCTTGGCGCTACTTCTTTAGGATAGTCGAGTTGAAGTGCAGGTCCTGAATAATATAATGCAGGTATTGTTTTAGGAACCAACGTTACATTGTTAATGGGTTTTCCCTTTAGGTTGGTAGGTTTTACTGAAAAGGCCAGTGAATCATTAAAATTTAGATCGAGCACAGTGAACCTTCCATTTTCATCTGTGTCCATTGATACGAGATACCGCAAACGTTGATTCATGATTTCAACATGTGCCTGAGCTTGTTCACCTTTTACATTGGAAATTTGTCCACTAAAACTTATTCCTCGTTCAAGATTGAATTGTATACTGTCAAAGAAGCCTTCTTTAAATGAATTTTCAAAAGTAGAAAAAGTTAGATTGGATTGGATGGAGGGGAGGGTTGGAATTCGTGCTGTAGACTCTAGATCAATTACTGAGATGGAAAATCGACTGGGTAAACGAGTTCCATTACTATCAAGAATATCTATTGAAAAATTAATTTCTTCTTCGGGATCGTAATTTTCCTTTTCCGTTTCAAGTTTGATGGTAACATCAGTTGAATGAAGGACAGTCTGATTTTCTTTGTAATTCAAACTTTTTGAATAATCAAGAACAGGTAAGGGGCGAATGAAAAGGGAACTATCCCCATAATTTCGCATCCAATTTGTGTAGGCACGGAGATAGTATATGGACGGTGTTAAGGAATCGGGTAAAACGATTGAACCTTGTCCAATACGGTTCATTATTCGTGTCCTACGATCTGCAAGTATGTTGTTTTTTGAGTCGATTAGTTCAACATATATAACATTGCTTAATGTGTCAGCATATTCAGGTGTTTTGTAATTCATAAGTGCTGAATACCAAATAGTTTCCCCAGGATAGTAATAGTCTTGATCTGTGCTGAGGTAGGTTTTTTCTTGTAAGCGGGCGAAATTTATCCAATCTTCCTTTTCTTTTTCAATGGTACTTTCCGACTCGAAGTTAATTGGAAGGAGCGATTGAATAGTAGGTGCCATACTGCCATCAACCGAAAGATTATTCTCACTAAAAAGAAATCCATATTTACTAATATCGATTGCTCCGGTAATACGAAGTGTTGAGAATTCCGCTGGAGTATTTAATTGCTCATTCCCCAATTGGTAACGGACGTTAAGGGTGCCGCTGAAATCGAAGTTCGTGTAGCCACTTATTTTACTGGAAGTAATAAATTCGTTGGGAGATAATTCTTTGTTATTTTGTTTTGTAATTGTGTAGCCTTCTTGTTTGAAGGTGCCTTCAGCTATTGCTTTTAGTAAATGTTGAATTGATCCAAAATATGCGGCATGACGTTGTTTATTTACACGTACAGGATTGTCTGTTGCCAGCGTGTCGAAGTGCATAAAACACTTGCTAATGAGTGTATTGTTTACGGGTATTGGGGTTGGAAAATATAGGGAGACCTGATACCCTAACGTACTATTTTCGATAAGCAATGGACCGTCTGCTTCAAGTTGCAGTGCGTTTTGTTCCTCAAAAAAATTAAGTTTCTTATTCTTTGAAATTTTAATGGCGGCTAAAGATGTTTCATTTGGTGCAAGGACTTTACTGAGTTGCTCAAGAGGAGCATCCAGACGCTTTATATAGGCTCTTTTTGTTGCTGATTCAAAAGCTTCATCCAATGATAATCTAAGGGTGTATATTTTTTCACTTTCAATACGCATGGCGGAATAAAATAAAGAATAGCCTTCTTTATAAATAACTAGCTTTACAAAACCAGTAGGAATGTTTTCAAGTACAAATTTCCCCTCGTCATCAGTGGTACTTTTTATAGTTGTTTTATCGATAAAAATAATGGCATTTTTAATGGGTTTTTGACTTGTCTTGTCGGTAAGCGTGCCATTGATTTGGCTAAAACAATGGCTTAAAAATAAAGAGAAAACTAGTAATAGTGGAAATGCTTTAATGTTCATAAAGAGGAAAATATCTTTGTGTATTTGAGTGAATATTGTTGGCTAATTAAGTATTTCAAACAATTTGGAGGTTAAGGTAATCTTTAATTTTTTATCTCCAAAATGGAAACGCTTTACTGGAACAACCTTAGGAAGGTACTATTCTCCGCCAAAACAATACTTGTATTCTGAATTTTATAAAAGGTTAATATTCACGACATTTACTTCATTCAATCGATTGAAATAGGGTATGTCAAAGAATTTAAGTGAATTATCGGGACGTAAA
>JAHEMS010000483.1 GCA_024643595.1 Bacteroidota bacterium | reverse complement strand
AGAAGTAAATCAGTTTGTTGATGAAGTGTTTGCAAAACTTAAAAAGAATAAGTTGGAACGCTATGCTGCATACCTAGTTTATAATTACGGAAAAAACACTACCAAAATCCTTGATTATCTAAAGGATAATTTTCAGGATTTTAATTCTGAAACCTTGGCGAAAGCGGAATGTTGGTATTGTATCCATTTTGAAATGGCGCTTTCGCTGATTGATTTTTTTAACAGACGTACGGGGATGCTATTTTTTGATATTGAAAGGATAAAATCCCTAATACAGCCCATCGCTATAGTTTTTAAAAATACATTGAAGTGGGATCATGACCGATTGACTCTTGAACAGAATAGGCTTGAAAGTGCGATTCATCAGGCCACCGCATTTAAGAATTTATCCAGTGGGTAAAATTTGGGCGAATTAGCTATTTTGCGAATCAATATTGAATGCTAGTTTGTCAATGGCTAAAAAACGTGAAAATGTATTGTGGGGGATCGATCTTGGCGGAACCAAAATTGAAGGGGTTTTGCTGAAATCGAATTTGAAAGGTGATCCAATATTTCGGGAGCGAATTCCTACTGAAGCTGAGAAAGGTTACGAACACATCATTAATCAAATTGTAACCCTCGTCAATATGATGAAAGAAAAGGGTGGCAATTTACCTGATAAAATTGGTGTTTCTGCCCCAGGAAGCCTTGATCCTGTGAATCGAGTTATGAAGAATAGTAACACAACTTGCATCAATGGCAAGCCCTTGAAGGCCGATTTAGAAAAGGCATTGGGTATACCGGTTATTCTTGAAAATGATGCTAATTGTTTTGCCTTAGCGGAGACGCTACTCGGGGTAGTCAAACATGATTATCCAGATGCTAAAAATGTTTTTGGAGTTATAATTGGAACCGGAGTCGGTGGCGGAATTGTCATCGAAGGCAAGATTATATCTGGTAAGCAAGGCATCGCTGGGGAATGGGGACATAATTTTCTCGATGAGTCAGGAGGAAAGTGTTACTGCGGGAAAGTAGGATGTGTCGAGACCATGATTTCAGGAAGAGCGCTCGAACGATACTATTATCAATTTACGGGCAACCGAAAGGCATTTAAGGAGATTGCAGCATTAGCAGAATCTAAAGTTGACCCTACTGCACAAAAGGCGATCCAACGCCTTGTTAAATATTTTGGACTGGGTTTAAGTACCGTGATCAATATATTAGATCCGGATGTGGTGGTCATTGGCGGTGGTGTTGGTAATGTTGATTTTCTTTATGATTTAGGTGTTGATGCTGCTCGTCAACATGTATTTAATTCTGAATTAAAAACCCCTATAGTGAAACCCTACTTGGGTGATAGTGCAGGAGTGTTAGGAGCCGCTTTACTAACACGGGAATAAACTAGATACGAAGATAAATTCTAAATGAAAAATTTTAAAACAGCCATTAATAGTATTAGGATAATCATGTTAATGGGATTTATGTTTCTTTCTTGTTCCACACAAAATCAAGTTGAGTACAAAGCTCAATCAGAAAATCCTGAATTTATTCATCGTTCCATTAAACAAGTAACAGATGTAATTGTACATGATGTTTTTTCACCACCTGTAGCAAGTCGTATATATGCATATGTTACAGTCGCAGGATATGAAGCGGCACGATATGGAGATAATAATTTAATTTCTTTGGCAGGTCAGTTAAAAGGTTTAAACGATTTGCCGAAGCCCGACCAAATGCAAGAGTACAGCTATACACTAGCGGCTTCACAAGCCATATTACAAGTTGGTACACACCTGATTTTTTCGGAGGATCAAATGGAAGAATTCCATAATACATTACTTGAAGAATTTCTTAACACAGGCATGCCAGATGATGTTTATCAACGCTCTATTATGTTTGGAAACAAAGTGGCCGATGCTGTTATTGAGTGGTCAAACAAGGATAATTACAAGCAAACGCGATCCTTTCCGAAGTATACAGTGACCGATGAGGCAAATACGTGGAAACCGACTCCTCCAGCTTACATGGATGCAATTGAACCACACTGGAATAAAATTAGAACGTTCGTTATGGATTCTGCTCAGCAGTTTAAACCGACACCGATTACCCCATTTTCAGTTGAGAAAGAAAGTCAATTTTATAAAGAAGCAATGGAGACCTATACAGTAGGTAATACATTGACAGATGAACAACGAGACATTGCTTTTTTTTGGGATTGTAATCCCTTTATTATGAATGTAAAAGGGCATGTCATGTTTGCAACAAAAAAAATATCACCCGGTGGACATTGGATTAATATCACGCATGTGGCATGTATAAAAGAGAAAAGTAATTACGCAAGTACTTCTGAAGCATATGTACGGGTTGCAATTGCATTAGCAGATGCATTCATAAGTTGTTGGGATGAGAAATATCGAAGTAATGTAATTCGACCAGAAACTTATATTAATAACCACATTGATGCTGATTGGGTGCCTGTTTTGCAAACCCCACCGTTTCCGGAATATACGAGTGGTCATAGTGTGATATCGGCCGCAGCAGCTACCATGCTTACTGATTTATTTGGTGAGAGTTTTTCATTCACTGACTCTACGGAAATTGAATTCGGATTAAAAGCTAGAAGTTTTACTTCGTTTAAAGCCGCGTCCGATGAAGCAGCTATTAGTCGATTATATGGTGGAATCCATTATCGACCCGCTTGTATTATAGGAGTAGACGAGGGTAGGGCAATAGGAGATTATATTTTAACAAAGCTGAAAACACGACAAGAAAAGTTGGAGAATATAAATTAATAAGTCTAGTGTAACAGTAAATCTGTGTTAAAAGAAATTGCATTAGCTCCTTTTGACTGTTTGATATTTGTGAACCATTTATAGGGTTATCTCAAATAGGTTTTACGCAATTTAATCCTCCTGTAAATATTTACGAATACACTAATTTCATTTTGCAGGGTAATTCAACCACTTGTGTATTCACCTCAGATATTTCATTAACTTTGAATAGGTTTGAATAAATTAAAAATCTCATGATAGTAAGTGGTGAAGCAAATAGTAAGAATACTTTTGATGCAATTGTTGTGGGTACCGGTATTAGTGGCGGGTGGGCAGCAAAAGAGTTAACGGAA
>JAHEMS010000482.1 GCA_024643595.1 Bacteroidota bacterium | reverse complement strand
CCCGGAATGGCAGGGAAAAACCGTGACTGAGATAGCCATGCTCAATCATGAAACTCCCGCGCAAGGGTTGCTGCGCATCATCCGCGAAAGCGCTGCTCCAAACCAGACTGCTACCATAGTGGCGAAGAGCATGAGTGAAACCGACATCAGTAATTTTATCAAATGGCCCTATAGCAGCATCTGCACGGATGGCAGCATGGGTGGCCATCCACGAGGGCATGGAGCGTTCACACGGGTACTGGGCCGCTATGTGCGCGAGCAGAAACTCATGCCGCTTGAAACAGCCATACAGAAAATGACAAGCCTCGCAGCTGAAAATGCGGGGATCAAATACCGCGGTGTGATTGCACCCGGCTACTTTGCCGACCTCGTGTTGTTTGATCCTGACACCGTTATCGATAACGCTACCATGGAAAATCCAACAGCCCTTTCAACGGGAATTCATCAGGTGTGGGTAAATGGCGTACTCGTTTTCAGTGAACAGAAGGCACTACCAAATTTTCCGGGCCAGTTCGTGAAACGCAGATGATTGGCACATCATTAGGCATTGATGGCCTGACTTGATTTAAGTCTTAATTTTTTTCGGTTGAGTAGAAATGTGCCTGCACGGAAAGGCTTTTGAAGTACATTTCTCTCTTTTCAGTTTCGCCTTTTGTTTCTACCTTAAGCAGATTAGAATCACTTTGCACGCGCGAATCATGAATGATGTAACCTTCATCGACGAATTAAAAAATAATGTAAAGGGAGAGGTATTGGATGATCCCTATTCATTGGGGATGTATAGCACCGATGCCAGCTTTTACCAGATCAAGCCGCTGGCTGTATTTTTGCCAAAAGACGAAGCGGATGTGAAGAAAGCCATTGAGATCACCCGCTCACATAAAATAAAAATTCTTCCTCGTGGTGGGGGGACCAGCCTGGCTGGTCAGACTGTAGGTGAGTCTCTCGTAATCGACTTCTCAAAATACATGAATGAAATCCTGGAGTTGAATACTTCGGAAAAATGGGTGCGCGTTCAGCCGGGCCTGGTAAGGGATGAACTCAATTTAAAAATAGCGAAACACCAATTACATTTTGCCCCTGACCCTGCCACGGCCAATCGTGCCAATGTGGGTGGCATGGTGGGCAATAACTCGTCAGGAACCAAAAGTATCCTGTATGGAAAAACGGTTGACCATGTTCTCGAAGCCAAAGTACTGTTAGCGGATGGCACTGAATTATGGCTAAAAGAATGTTCGGAAGAAACACTTGAAAAGAAAGCGAAGCAAAAAGATCGTGAAGGGGAAATTTACCGGTCGTTTCAAACTATTGTTGAACAGAATAAAGAGGAAATTAAAAAGCGTTTCCCAAAAGTGATGCGTAGGGTGGGCGGATATAACCTCGATGAATTTGTTTACACGGATCATTGGAATCTGGCCAAACTTATCACCGGAAGTGAAGGAACGCTGGCGACTACTTTGGAATTGAAACTTAACCTGGAACCCCTTCCAAAATTTAAATCGGTAGTGGTGGTTCACTATGCCGACTTACTGGAAGCGATCAGGTCGGTGCAACCGATGTTGCCTTTCAAACCATCCGCGGTGGAGATCATTGATCGCACGGTTCTTCATCTAAGCGCCGAGAACCTGACCACAAAGCAGCACAGTCATTTTATTCAGGATGATCCCGCGGCTATTCTGATCGTAGAGTTTTATGGAGATACGCGTGAGGATGTCATGGACAGACCCGTGCGGATGATCGAAGCATTAAAGAGCCAGGGTTTTGGTTATGCTTATCCCCTATTCCCGGAAGGTAAAGATTATGATGATGTGTGGTTGCTTCGCAAAAAGGGGCTGGGACTGATGATGGGTATAAAGAGTGAAAAGAAAGCACTTAGTTTCATTGAAGACGCGGCCATACCCATTGACGTATTGCCCGAATACATTGACCAGGTTTTAAAAATCTGTGCCAAGCATAATACTGAAGTATCGATGTATGCACATGCCAGCGTGGGAGTAATTCATGTGCAGCCCTTGCTGGACCTTCGCACCCAGGAAGACATCGATAACCTGAAAAAAATTACGGACGATACGTTCGACCTTGTGGTGAAATATCAGGGATCATGGAGTGGCGAGCATGGCGATGGCCTGGTGAGAAGCGCTTATAACGAACGGTTTTTCGGAACTCAATTATATAATGCATTCAGGGAAGTGAAGAAATTGTTTGATCCGGAAAACCGAATGAATCCCGGAAAAATAATCGATTCTCAAACGATAGAACACAACCTGCGCTATGGTGTCAACTACTCCGATCAGGAGGTAAAAACTGAATTCAAGTACAGACAGGAAGGAAGCTTCCGCGAATCCGTTCACATGTGCACCGGTGTTGGCGAGTGCAGGAAAATATCCAGTGGCACCATGTGTCCGAGCTTCAAAGCCACGCGCGATGAAGAACATTCCACACGAGGCAGGGCAAATGCTTTACGGCTTGCCATGTCGGGGCAACTGGAGAAAGATCGTCTCGCCAGCGAGCGACTTCATCAGGTTTTGGAGTTATGCCTTTCCTGCAAGGCATGTAAGTCAGAATGCCCCAGCAATGTGGACATGGCTAAAATGAAAAGTGATGTCATGCAGGTGTATTACGATCAGCATGGCACCACCTTGCGCGATAAGCTGATTCGAAGTTCTGCCAGCGCAGCATCCCGCTTGTCCGGAGGTATGGCCAGGGCGGTAAATGCAGTACAGAAGACTAAATTATTCCGTTATGCTTTGGAGAAGTTGGTAGGTTTTGATCAGCGCAGGGTGTTGCCTGAATATGCTGCTGAACCATTTTATAAATGGTTTGATAAAAAGAAAAACCATTTCAGAAACCCGAATAAGAAAGTCGTCTTGTTTGCAGACACGTATCTCAATTTTCATGAACCGCAGGTGGGTATATCGGCCCTGGAGTTACTCAACTCATGCGGCTATGAAGTCGTGCTGGCCAACGTAGGTTGCTGCCAGCGACCCAAAATATCGCATGGCTTTCTGAGGGAGGCGAAACAAGAAGGAATGAAAACGGTGCAGGGATTGAAGAAATATTTCGATGAAGGGATGACCGTTGTTGTATGTGAACCGAGTTGCGCTTCGGCCCTTAA
>JAHEMS010000481.1 GCA_024643595.1 Bacteroidota bacterium | reverse complement strand
CTGGCAACTTATCTACGGCAAAGTTGTAGGTCTTATATTTATCGATAAACCAATGTGGGTTCACCCTGTTTAATAGTTCGATGGTTTCACCGTAAATTCTTTTTGACAATGCTGCGCCTCCTTCCCCAGAATCATTGGAAACGACCATAGCAAAGCGTTGGTCATTTGCCCCTGCCCATAATGCGGTCTTGCCTAAACGTGAAAGTCCAGTAACAATCACCTGCTTTGCGTTAACACGTTTATCGGTTTCAAGATAATCCATCATCCTGCTAAGGCCCCATGCCCAGGCGCTGATTGCTCCCCATTCGTCAGGCTTAATATCTAATTCATACTGCATCGTAGTGCGGATACCTGTCTTCCAACCTTCCGGATTGTCTGGCTCCGTGTCTTGATAATATGCAGTGGCCACACCATATCCATTTGAGATTAACTCTTCCACAGGCCAACGATGAGCATCCTCGCCTCGAATCGGTATCTTGTTATCAACCACTTTCTTCCAACCCACCCGGGTAGGCCATTCATTTTTTAGCACTGGTTTGTTGCTGCTATTGATGCGTTTCCAGTTGTCCGTTATCGAGATGGTTGAATCCAACTGGGTAGCATGGTTTCCCAGAAAGTTTAAGCCGATAAACACGGGCACTTTAGTGGCAATCTGGTTTGGAAGGTAAAGTAATACTACCATGGAAGGGCCCTTTTCACCTTTTGTAAAGTAGATGGTTAATTCCTTGCGTGTTGCCTTACCATTGAGTGCAAGATTATCAACGTATGTTGTTTTGAAATGGAGGTTCTTTGGTTTGCCCGGAACTTTTCCGAAAACATTTTCAGTAAACTTCTTAAGAATGGCAGGACGCTGGATGCTTTCCCATTCTTTCGAATTGTGGATCAGCATGCCATCATCGCTCACCAATAGTGGTGGTAGTATGTAGGGTGGAATTTTGGATTCATCATAGTTCAAGCTATCACGCTGAGCCTGCACACTATTATTCAGCATGACGAATAGAACAATCATTGACATTATCCAAAAAAAATTGGTAGACATTTTAAAATCTTTCAGAAATATATTTTGCATGCTCAGGGGTGTTTAACTTTTAAAAATCTTCCAGCCGTGATTAATCTAAAGATAAGCTTTTGGCAAATAGTTTTAAGCGGTCTTTGTTTATAACGAATCCATGAAAATTCATGATGACCTGTGTATTCGGGAATCAAATCCCTATCTTAACTATGAAATCAGGTAATTATATGAAGAGAAGTTTTTGTGTTTACTGGAAATTGGTATTGCCCATTATTATTGTCTTTTGTGTCACAGAAGTCAATTCTCAGAATTCGAAGTACGATTACCCTCCTGATAAAGAAGAAGAAAACCTGAATGTGTTTCATCAATGGCTTCGCTGGAATAATCCGAGTGGCCTTTTTATCAATGATCTTGTCCGCCAGGCATCGGATAAGTATGCCGAACGAGATGCCCAGATAGCCAAACTATCGACTGCTTCAGATTGGGTCAGTCGGCAGCAGTGGGTGAGGAGCAAACTAGCGGATATAATGGGGCCATTTCCAGAGAAATCCCCACTACATCCCAGGATAACTGGCATCATCAAACGAGAAGGGTACCGAATCGAAAAGATTGTATTCGAATCATTCCCGAACTATTATGTTACCGGGTGTCTTTATATTCCGGAAAAAATAAAAAATAATGCCCCTGCCATACTCAATGTAATCGGACATAACCAGGAGTCATTCCGTAATGAGCTTTACCAGGTCATTAATATCAATCTGGTGAAGAAAGGCATGATCGTTTTCGCGATAGATCCTCCCGGGCAAGGCGAGCATGTGCAAGTCTACGATGATAGTGTAAAATTCTCAGCCGTTGGTTATTCCGTTGTCGAGCATTGCTATGTAGGCAACCAATGCTTTTTATCAGGCACTTCCGTTGCCAAATATTTTATATGGGATGGCATCCGTGCCATTGATTATTTGATATCGCGTAAAGAAGTGGATCCGGCAAGAATTGGTGTCACCGGTTGGTCGGGTGGAGGAACGATCACAACGTATATCGGGGCATATGACAATAGGGTGAAAGTTACCATTCCATGCAGTTGGTCTACCGCATCCCGAAGGCAACTCGAAACCAAAGGAGCGCAGGATGCGGAATCGGAATTTTATAGCGGCCTGTCACAAGGCATCACCCTTGAGGATCTCATTGAAGTAAGGGCACCAAAGCCGACCTTAATGACCTTCACCTCACGAGATGAGTATCTTACGTTACAAGGCGCTCAGGAGGCTTACACGGAATCAAAAAAAGCCTATGGTGCTTTGGGTCAAAAGGAAAATCTTCAATTTTCTGAAGACAATTCAAAACATTGGATGACGCTGAAAATCCGGAATGATATGTATGCCTTCTTTATGAAACATTTCAACATCAGCGGCAATACCACCGAAACGACCGCGGATATTCTTAATCGAGAAGAACTAAATGTAACTCCTACTGGCCAGGTTACTTCCTTCCTGGGTGGTGACGTAACCTATGACATTAACAAACGAGAAGCTGAAATCCTGATCAATAAGTTGGAAAAATCAAGAACGGAAGTGGCCAGTCATCTGAATGATGTGGTGGAAAACGCAAAGCGGATTTCAGGATACATTGAACCCGTAAATTACAAGTCTTTAGCATTTTTGAATGGACGCTATCAAAGAGAAGGATACACTGTATCGAAATATGCCATCAATGGAGAAGGAAATTATGTTATCCCATTGCTTCTTTTTATTCCTGACAATTTCTCCGGTCAACGGTCGGCTCTTGTATACTTACACCCTGAAGGAAAGGCCACTGAAGCGAAACCTGGTGGAGAGATCGAACAGCTTGTAAAAAAGGGATACATTGTGGCAGCCCCAGATTTAACTGGCATTGGAGAACTGTCTAATAAAGTAAATAGATATGCTGAGGATTACACGGCTGTCATGCTCGGTAGAAGCATTCCTGGAATTCAGGCCGGGGATATTAATCGGGTGGTTGAATTTTTAAAAAGCAGGGCAGAGGTTAATCCTAATGCCTTTGGCGCTGTTGCGATCCACATGATGGGGATTCCACTTTTGCATGCCGCAGCATTCAATTCATCTATT
>JAHEMS010000480.1 GCA_024643595.1 Bacteroidota bacterium | reverse complement strand
CACCGTAACGATAGATTCTATTTATTGCCGTGATGCAGCCATTGCTACTGATTACGGGATGATAATTTGTAACATGGGTAAACCAGCACGTAAAAATGAACCTGGCGCAGAGCGATATGCCTTTGAAAACAATCAGATAAAAATACTAGGTAAGATAAATCATCCGGGGACTGTAGAAGGTGGCGATGTTGCCTGGATTGATCAACACACGCTCGCGGTGGGTCATACGTATCGGACTAACTGGGAAGGCATCCGTCAATTAAAGCATTTGGTAGAACCTCATGGAATAAAGGTGTGGGTTGCGGAAATGCCACATCATAAGGGACCTGATGATGTATTCCATTTAATGTCTGTATTAAGTCCTGTAGATAAGAACCTGGCAGTGGTATATTCACCCCTCATGCCAATTTCATTCCGCAATGGATTATTGGACCATGGAATTGAGTTTGTAGAAGTGCCTGATTCGGAATGGGAGTCGATGGCTTGCAATGTGCTGGCTATCGCACCCCGCGAAGTTGTTGTCGTGAAGGGAAATCCTATCACGAAACAGCGGTTGCAGGATGCTGGTTGTCATGTTCATGAGTATGAAGGGCTGGAGATAAGCGTTAAGGGTGGAGGTGGACCAACTTGTTTAACTCGTCCACTGGAACGCTATATTTGAATCTCCCTTTTAATGGTATTAATCAGCATCAGAAATTTTAAAATTTAATTATGGGGTCCTTTCTGAATTTTTTTGAAGTCATGCCCACCTGGCAACGGGCGGTCTGGGTAATCATCTGCCTGGCGGTTTGCTGGATGCTGGAAGGAACAATTCCCTTATTTCGGTTCCGTTATAAGAAATGGAAACATGCTGGAGTGAATCTGGTATTTCTCGTCACCACCATGCTCATCAATGTTTTTTTTGGTGTTGCCACAGTAGGAATATTTGAATGGATTAAGACCAATGAGTTTGGCATCACCTACCTGGTTGATTTTCCAGTTTGGTTAGAACTGTTGATGTGCGTTCTCATTTTTGAATTGATGGCTCAGTATTTCGTTCATTATTTGCTTCATCGGATCAAGTGGATGTGGAAATTTCACATGATCCATCATAGTGATACCCACTTAGACGCTACATCAGGCACGCGGCATCATCCCGGTGATTTTATTATGCGTGAAACGTTTGCGTTAGCGGCCGTTATCATCACCGGCGCTCCGGTAGGATATTATTTCTTTTATCGTTTCTGTACGATATTTTTCACCTACTTTACCCATGCTAATATTTCCATTCCAATGT
This sequence comes from Bacteroidota bacterium, assembly GCA_024643595.1. Classification (GTDB taxonomy): domain Bacteria; phylum Bacteroidota; class Bacteroidia; order Cytophagales; family Cyclobacteriaceae; genus ELB16-189. Next base: position 1,847 of record JAHEMS010000480.1, on the reverse strand, counting down.
GGATTGACAAACCATTGAGCTACATTTTTATAACCCCCAACGTGCATAAGTTTCATCATCACTTCGAGCGGCCATGGACGGATACTAACTTCGGAAATATCTTTTCAATCTGGGACCGCCTCTTCGGTACTTTTGTTTATGATGACCCAACGAAAATACAGTATGGATTGGATGTATTGGACCCGGAGAAGGATGAAGATATTGGATATCAGTTTAAGTTGCCTTTTAATAAATCGGTTAAAACTGACTATTGAGAATTCATAAGTCAAATAGATTACCTGGTGGCGATGGGTGCAGCCAGGCAACTATCCGGAATGTTGAAAGCGTCTGTCAAGGGCACCGCATCCTGACGGATCTCCCAACAAAGTTGGTTTACCATTTTGCGAATGGCTTTTGTCTTCACACCTTCCATATAACCCTGCTCAAGATACCAACCCTTATTTTTATCAATTTGTGATAAGGCAAACAAGTCGCACAGCTTTTTCAACACAGCTTTGCAACCAGCATCTTTGGTATGGTTAACCTGTGTAATGAATTGTTCCAGAATGATGCGCTCAATATAGGCAAAGCCTACCTGTACCAAATGATGCTGGCAAACATTGAATGCATCAAATGAATCCATGCCACTATCGAGGTGGCGCTTGAGACGCCTGGCGGCAGAAGTTAATATATCACGCTCTCTGTATTTGAAAGCTTGCAACTGAAATTCCGAGTCAAGGAGATGATCATCGCTGGTATTGCGCACCGTAATGGGATTCATTTCAGTGATGCTCGTCTTGGCCTGGTCGGCTACATAATTTAAAATACCAAACACATTCATGTTGCCAAACTCCTGCTTAAACTCAGTGAGCCTGCTCTTCGCCACTAATTGCATCAGGACAGTATTATCACCTTCGAATGTAGTATAGATATCTGTGTCATTTTTAAGGGCATCAATTCTATTTTCTGATAAATATCCTTTGCCACCACAAGCTTCACGACATTCCTGTAAGGTGGCGGTGGTATTCCAGGTAGCAAATGATTTTAGACCCGCAGCCAGTGCTTCAATCTCCTGCATATCTTCTTCTTTGCGGTTCAGAAATCTGCTGGTGAGATAGCGTAATGAAAAGTGCAGCGCGTAGGCATTGGCCAGCAATGGCATCAACCTTTTCTGATGGGTTCTGTAATTTAGGATCGGCACCTCTGAGCCACCTTCCGGTCCGAATTGATATCGTTGATCGCCATAGCGAATAGCAATGGTTAGTCCTGATTTGGAGGCTGAATTTCCAGAACGAGGTATACCAATTCGTCCGCCTACCAACGTTCCAAGCATGGTAAAGAACCTGCGGTTGTCGCTGGCAATCGGGCTAACAAATTTTCCCTCCTCACTGACATCAGCAAAGCGGTCGAGCATGTTCTCTTTTGGTATCACAACGTTATTGAAATAGATCACGCCATTATCTACCCCATTAAGTCCCATCTTCCTGCCACAGTCTTTGATAGTAACTCCATGTTGGAGAATTCCTTTTTTGTCCCGCAGGGGTACCACAAAGGCACTGACGCCATAATCTTTTCCCTCTAAAATTAATTTAGCGAATACGGTTGCCATTTGCCCGTGCAATGCCGCGTTGCCAATATATTCTTTACGGGCAAGTTCGTTGGGTGTGTGTATGACAAATGTTTTTGTAGCGTGATCATAGGTGGCCGTGGTTTCGATGCCTTTCACGTTCGACCCGTGATTGGTTTCGGTCATGGCAAAGCAGCCCGGCAGTTCCAGGGTGCCAATATCTTTAAGATATTTTTGGTGATGTTTCTCTGTGCCCAGGAAATAGACACTCATGCCCCATAAACCAAACTGCACACCAAAT
>JAHEMS010000479.1 GCA_024643595.1 Bacteroidota bacterium | reverse complement strand
ATGCAAACTATGCTGATAAATAGAGCCATGAGCAGCGGCGCAATGATGGACTGCGCGTACATAACTCCTGTAATAATGATGATGTAGCTTGCGGTAGTTAAAGCCACGCTGTTCTGCTTTTCTATTGTCACACTTTAAGGAATTAGATGGAAAATAATTCTTTAATGATGATTATAAATACTGAATTTCGAAGGTAGTAAGGAATAAATTGTTTCCACAAACTTCCAGGAGGATCTTATCCCTGATTTAAATCGATGAGATAGAATTTAATAGGATACTAACGGATGAATTTTTCATGGAACTTATTGTAAAAGGCATCGTCATTCGGACGCAGAGGTCGACCCGACAAATAGGGGTCATCCCGACTTAATATACCTGATTAAATCTTCGAATTGGGCTCAGCAGTTGTTGTTGAGATGAGCTGAATCTTTTTTGTTCTTTATTTAGACTTCTGTTTATTTGTTCCAAACTCATTCATGCCCAGGTTATTTCTTTTTTTGTCTTTATTCGTTGCTCCTTACTTTGATGTGCTGTCACAACAAGTTGACTCCACACAAGTTGATCTGGTTGATCTGGTTATTGGCAAGAAGACTCTGAAAGCTAAAAATGAGATACGTTCCGACAGGAAGATTTACTTTTCATTTTTCCCGGCTCCAGTTAGCGCCCCGGGAGGAGGCCGTGCGGTGATCACTTCCATAAATGCTGCTTTCTTTGTAGGTGATCAAACCACTACCAATCTTTCTAATATTTATTTTATCCCATTTACCGATTTAGGAAGTCGGTATGGTTTATATATAAGACCCAATGTTTGGTTGCCAAATAATTCATGGAATTTTCTAGGTGATTACAGAATTGCTCACTTCCCTCAATATACCTGGGGTCTTGGAGGTGATTCTCCTGAATTGACTCAGTCATTGATTGACACGGATTTTATCAGGTTATATCAAAATGCATTGAAGAAAATCGGAAATAACTGGTTTGCGGGATTGGGGTACTCGCTAGATTATCATTACAATATTGAGGAAAGTGAATATATATCAGAAGGACATCTTACAAAATATGATCCGCTTACGACTGATCATCAAGCATCATCAGGATTTACCATGAACCTCGCCTTTGATAGCAGAGTTAATACGATTAACCCACCCAAGGGTAGTTATTTTATTGCCACCTGGCGTGTCAATACGAAATCACTTGGCAGCGATCAAAATTATCAGACTTTATTTATTGATGGCAGAAAGTACTTTCCATTCAGTGCGTCACGAGTAAATGTACTGGCGGTTCGAAGTTATTATTGGACACTACTAACCGGAGTTGCACCCTATTTGCACCTGCCATCTACCAACTGGGCCCCAACATCTGGAGTGGCCAGTCGTGGATTTCAATCTGGCCGCTATCGCTCCAATGCCATGTTGTATGCAGAAGCGGAACATCGTTACCAACTTAGCGCAAACGGATTAATTGGTATGGTCACGTTTTTAAATATTTCATCGGCTTCGGAATTTGAAACACAACATTTCAAAGCATGGCAAGCGGGCGCAGGATTTGGATTGCGAACAAAGCTCAATAAATATTCGAAAGCAAACCTGGCACTTGATTTTGGGTTCAGTAAAAACTACTGGAGTGTATGGCTGAATGTCGGAGAGATGTTCTAACATTTCCAACGAAGAAAATCATTTAACAGTGCTAAAATTGATGAAACTCATTAGAGCGAAAGATTTTATTTCTCTCGGTGAATAGAATGAACCCAAGCGAGAAGTTTAATCCGGTCGGACTCAATAAAGTTTTCTTTTTTCACGTAAGCAGATAATTGCTGGAGTACAATATCGATTTGGATTATAGTGCAGACCCTGATATTAGGGTTGCACTTCATCTTCTGGATTAAGCCACACCGTAAGTAGTTTGTAGCCTACGGAGAGAATAATCGCACCAGTAAATAAGCCGATAAATCCGATACTCATAAATCCACCCAGTGATCCTAGGAAAACTACCATCATGGGCACGGGAGCACCTTTACCAAGCATAATAGGTTTAAGCACATTGTCAATTACACCGACAAACACCATCCAGATAGTGAGTAGCACCGCAGTGAGTGTACTGCCATGTCCCCAAATATAAATAATAACACCTAATGAGACAGGTAGCATCCCAACCTGGGCAATTGCAAGAACAAGACACACCATGATCCATAATCCGGCAAGGGGTATTCCAGCCAGAACAAAACCTATACCCGCCAGCATGGCTTGAATAAACGAGACGCCTAATATTCCTTTTGCTACATTCCGAACCGTAACTTCGGCCAAGGTTGTCATATCCGCACCCATGCTGCCGGCCAGTTTTGAAAAAAATGATTTTATGAATTCTCCCGAAGATTTCGCGTAAGTCAGTAATACGCCACTGGCAATTACAGCCATTGTAAATAGTAGTATTCCTTTACCAGTACTTGCCATCAGATTCAGGAATTTTAGGGCTACTATTTTTACCTGGTCGGTATGTTCAGTGATCAGTGCTGTAAGATTCGAAGATGCTGATGTCCAAAGTTTAAAGATTTTGTTTCCAATTATTGGCCAATCCTTTACGTTCTCCGGCGGCGGTGGAATATTGAATTGACCAGTCCGATAAATTTCTGCCAGTTCTTTTACTTCATTCACTGTAGATAGAAGAAGCCAAACAGCGGGCGTGATGAGTAGGATAAGCATGAGCAAAGTAACAATGGTTGCCGCCCACCCGTTTCGACCACCTAATTTACTGGCGATGATTTTTTGTAAAGGGTATAATGTTATCGCCATTACACCGGCCCACACAATCAGCGTGATGAAGGGCTCAATGATGAGATAACAGGCTAACAGCAACAGGACTAATGCCAATAGTTGAATAGTGGAATGAATAACCGGATTATATTTTAATCCAGGTTTCTTGGTTGATTCAGTAGACATATTAAAAGTAGTTTGGCCAGGTCAGGATAATTAGATCAGTGTATTTCCTGTGAGAATAAAGTTATAACATTCCAGATGATTGAAGAGCACAATCTTAAGTTTTTCGTTAAATCGCATTAAATTCTGGATATACGAGGATGATAAAATTAAACGGTAATCTTGTTTTCAAAATGGACGGCTCCATCCATGCCA
>JAHEMS010000478.1 GCA_024643595.1 Bacteroidota bacterium | reverse complement strand
CAATTTTTGCAATATGATCTTCTATAAGAACATCGGCACGATACCTCTTTTTAGAATCTTTGTTGTCTATCAAAGGGTCGTTGAATGCGTCAACATGTCCCGATGCTTTCCACGTGGTAGGATGCATGAAGATAGCAGTATCAATTCCTACTATGTTTTCATGCACCTGCACCATAGATCTCATCCAAAAATCACGGATGTTGTTCTTTAATGCCGAACCGTATTGTCCGTAGTCATATACTGCCGCAAGGCCATCATAAATCTCACTGGACTGAAAAATGAAGCCGTATTCCTTACAATGGGATACTATGTTTTTAAATAGATCTTCGCCTGTTTTTGCCATGAGTGCGAAGATACTACTAACAACGTAATCTTAGAAAAGTATCAATTGAAGGTTTACCTTCTGCGAAGGTTGAACTTATATGCTACTTCAACATTAAAGAAGGTAAAAGCATCCTTTTGCAAAGGATTTCCTCTTGGACTGGTGGCCGGCCCCGGATATCCGCCGTTCCCAAGACCGGTTGGATCCGATATATACAGTGCCAGAGCCTGATTTACAGGATCATTAGGGAAATTAGTATTGATCTCATCATAAGTTGGATAGGCATCACTTACATCATCCAGAAAATCTGTGAAGAAAAAGTAGTATCCGAATTCAGTTGATAAAGTAACAGCCTTGCTTAAGCCGATTCTGAACCCAAATCCCATTGGTATGGCCAGATTTATAAAGCTATATGGGTCGCTTTGAGAAGGTTCATTTTTATAACCGGCTCCTTCGGTCATCCAATCGGCAAGATTGGTTTCATACACACCATCTTTTGGGATGATATTGCCGGTACCTTGCCCACCTTCCCACGGGGCATCTCTGACAGTTCCATCCGGCCAGAAAAAATATCGGTTATCAATATCAATGGATCCATTGAACAAGTCAGCCTTGGGTTGACCGTAATATGCACCTATACCTGTGAAAATAAAAAATGCAGGACCTTGTAGATACAATGGTGCATATTTATCCTGATAAAAAGTATAAGTTGCATGAACAGAGGTGCCGAAAAGATCGTTTCGAAAACTTAAGCCCCTTCCATAATTTCTGAGATCAAATCCTGATTGATTACCTACAGGTTTTGTTTCATCATATTGTAACCGGTTCCATGAAAAACGAAACTCAACGTTTAGCGCCGGATAATATGACAGCCCGGAACCTTTCCCTAAAAAATTTCTGAAGGTTATTTGAACTCCCGGAGATGTTGATCCCCATTGTATCACCGACTCATTGCCCAGATCGCCGAAGTAGTGGGTAACTCCGGTTCCAATGCCCACTTCAAATGACTTTTGAGCGGTGGAATTAAAGTGGATGAATAAGAAAGCAAGTGAGATAAGTAAGGCTTTCTTCATAGCGGTAGGGTTTTGGTTCTGATACCTAAAGTATAAAGAATTCAAATCAAATGTATGCGGGTCATGTGCTTTTTGGTGAACAGCAGCTCAGCAAGGGCAAACATATCAGCCCTTATAAGGGAACGCCTCAATGGACTATCACAACCCTAATTACATCAACGCCTTTGTCTGTATATGCCTCTAAAATGTAGAGTCCAGCGGCAAGGTCTTCATTGTTAATGACATATCTGTTGTGACCCGCCTGAATAGCCTTCATCTTTATGCGTTTGATCACCTCCCCTGATGCACGGCGTAAAATGAATTCGCCATTCGAATAAAAGGAGGATTCAATATCAATTGTGAAATTGCCTTTGGATGGATTAGGGCTGATAATAAACTCATCAAACACACCTTCATCATCCAGGCTGCCGCAAATATTCCAATAGTGGCAGGAATCTGCATAAGCAAAACATCCCATCCCGTTTGAATAAGAACAAGAATCAAAATACACTTTCTGATTCGCATGTTCGAAGCACGTGAGCAATGTAATATAATCGCGTGGGATGTCATCATTACACGAAACATTAAACCACCAGCCATCCATATTCTCCGAAACGGTATAGGCCAGGTTTCCAGGATGCCCTACAGATTCTATCCATAACATGGCGTGTGAAGGGATCTGCATATGATTGCTCAGATAAATACCATTCCTAACACCTGATGTAATTGAAACATTCTTGATACTATCCACAACATAATATCCGTCCTGATAGAACCATCCCGGTGTTACAAAATTGATCAATATGGAATCTCCTATCCCCATTGAAAAATCATAAAGCACTTTTTCTGGGGTCAGGTTATGCTCCATAAAATACACTTTACGTGAAGCTGTATCTTCTCTTACAAAACCAAGTACACACGTATCAAATGGCAAGTTATAACTATGCCTCAGCAACATTTGGTAAGTTACGCCATTTATAAGGGAATCCTGTGTGGTATTTATTTCAAAACTATCAAAGGGGCTGGAAGGATAAAGGCAGTTGACCGGTTGTTGCGATGATTTAACACCAACCATATTTATTGTAAAATACCAGGTGTTGGAAAGGTTATCCAACATCGGTATGTATGGTTGAGCCAAGGTGGAGTTTAACACAAACAGCAGAAAGATCGAAGTTAGACTCAGCTTGTGCATGGCTTACAAATTTTAATGTTGTGGTTTAAACCACCTCAATACCAAATTACACAAATAACTTTCTAAATACTTCTTCAACCTTAGAAACTTTGATGATCTGTAGTGAAGCGTTTGTATTTTCCTTTGAGGTTAGTTTGTTATGTGAAGATATGTAGATCTGAGTGAACCCCATTTTAGCAGCTTCACTGATTCTCTGATCAATTCGGCTTACAGGTCTGATCTCGCCCGAGAGCCCTACTTCTCCTGCAAAGCAGATTCGTTTTGGGAGGGCAATATCTTCACTTGATGATAAGATGGCGCATATAACAGCAAGGTCCATAGCAGGATCTTCAACTCTGATGCCACCTGCGATGTTCAAAAAAACATCTTTTGCTGCAAGTCGAAAGCCGCATCTTTTCTCAAGTAAAGCCAGTAACATATTCAATCTTCGTGTATCAAATCCCGTAGCCGACCTTTGTGGAGTTCCATAAACGGCAGAGCTAACTAGTGCCTGCGTCTCTATCATCAAAGGTCTTAAGCCTTCCATAGTGCAACCGATAGCGATGCCACTCAATTCATCATCTATGT
>JAHEMS010000477.1 GCA_024643595.1 Bacteroidota bacterium | reverse complement strand
TGACTCATAAACGATAGGATTGTAAAAGTCAAGGTACCACGAATTCAACTCAGGTTTAAGCCCGCTTTGATTAGGATTGGCGGTCGACAATTTCAATTTAACATTCTTCCATTCTTCGCCGGTATTCTGGTAAACATTGGCTTTATAGTTAAGTTGAAGCGGATTTATTGTGTTGATCGCACGCAAATCATATACAGCATTCCAACCTGCATTGGTAACCACGTAACTGATCATTAATTCAGCTTGCGTTGCAGTTTCAGAAGATACCCTGATCACAATTTCGCTGGTGTTTCTATTCAACAATCCATTCTGTTCATTGAATTGTGAAGTAAGCCGGAAGATCCGGTCATTAATTTTTCTAATTTTCTCATCTAGTTTCATACGAGAACTGACTATATCGCCTAACCGACTTCGATAAAAATCTGCCATCGATTTTAACTCAGCCACGGTTAGGTTTTGATTAGTTCCGCCTATTTTCTGATTACTCAACAGCATTTGCTCTTCCTTACTTAAAATTTCCTTTTGACTTTGCTCCAGTACTATTTGCTTCTGCAAAAATTCTATGGAATCTTTCAACACTTTCAATGCCTTAGGATAATTCAATTCGGTGAGAAAGTTCTGTTGGTAATTAATGCCAAGGATAATAAAACTTCCCTTACCAATAACCTGGATGCTTTGAGGATCAAGCAGAGCAGTTAAGCCAGAGAGCACTACGTCCGTCTTTCCACTTTCGAGCCTGACCTTAGCCTCACGGGTCACTTGCCCTTTATTTAAAAATACTGTGACATTAGTGATTTTTGATTCAATTGATTTCTCATTTTGCCCAAATAACAGGGATGAAATCAAAAACAGCGAGGAGCATACAAATAGACTTTTCATTTTTCAGTTTGATGATGTGCGTAGTGGTAAATTTCCACATTCTTGTTGATAATTTTTTTTAAAACGTTGAATATTAAACGCAATACAACACATTTGTGATATGAAAGAAATGACATTAACCTATGATCACTTATGGCAGTTTGCCAATGCTGTTTTTAGGAAAATTAATTGTCCTGAAGACCAAGCCAGGTTAGCTACTGATGTACTGCTCAGTGCTGACCTTCGTGGCATTGATTCTCATGGAATCGCCCGATTATCAGGATACGTAAGGCTTTGGGAAGTAAATCGAGTGAATAGTAACCCCGATATAAAAACTGTTCATGAAACCCCCAGTACTGCTGTTGTTGATGGCGATGGTGGATTGGGCCTGGTGATTGCTCCAAAGGCCATGGAAATTGCTATTCAAAAAGCGACACAGGTAGGGACAGGCTGGGTTGCCGTAAAAAATTCTAACCATTTTGGTATAGCTGGCTATCATTCTATGATGGCACTGAAGCATGATATGATTGGTATGGCGATGACCAACGCTAGCCCATTAGTGGCCCCCACGTTTTCGGTGGAAAGATTATTGGGCACCAATCCCATTTGCGTTGCGATTCCTGCTGGACAACAGCCCGCTTTTGTTGCTGACTTTGCCACCACAACTGCTGCAAACGGCAAACTTGAGATTTTGCAACGAAAAAATCAGGAGGCACCGGAAGGATGGATTCAAAAAAAAGATGGGAGTATCTCCACGAATCCGAATGAATTAAAAGATGGTGGCGCGTTACTTCCTCTTGGAGGTGACCGTGAGCACGGCAGCCATAAAGGTTTTTGTTTGGGTGCATGGGTAGACATTTTCTCAGCCGTTCTAAGCGGCGCCAATTATGGCCCATGGGTACCGCCCTTTGTCAGTTTTCTTTCTCCGCCTGCCAATCCTGTAGGCGAAGGCATCGGCCATTTCTTCGGCGCTATGCGGGTAGATGCATTTCGACCTGCCGATGAATTCAAAAACCACATGGACAATTGGATCACTCGATTCCGATCAGCAAAAACGGTGGAAGGTATGCCTCAGATAATCATACCTGGTGATCCGGAACGTGAGAGCCACGCTGAGCGATTAAAAAATGGAATTACATTAAATCAAAAAGTAGCTGAAGATCTTAAGGAACTAGGATCCAAACTTAATATCGCATTTTAAAACCCAGCTGTGATTCCCGCCCGCAGCACCCATGGGCTGGAATAGGGATAATAATCGTAAAGAGAAGTGGGGTTCTTATACGAAAAATTGTAAAGCGCTGAAATATAAAGGGCTGCATGCCTGCCGACAGGTTGAAAAAATCCACCACCTGCCATCACACTCTTAAAACTTTTTCGCATTGATTCTCCGGTGTAAGTGATATACTCATAGTTCAGGTATTCATATTCAGCGTGAAGAAATAATGGACCGTAAAATTGATAGCGGATAAATGGGCTTCCTCCATAATCGTTCGTGGATACAGAAGGAGTAACGCTCTTATATTTCGTATGTCTATAAATTATGCTTACACCGGTTGCTAAACGAGGACTAAGTTTGTACCCAATTATTGGAGAAACCGAAAAATAATCATAGTAGCTACTGAAACTTAATCCAAATCCTCCACCAAAAAACATTCTGTCTTTTAGGGCGGGTTTATCCGACATTTGTTCATCACCCCATTGTGCACATGCATTAAGGGAAACTAAACCGAATACTATCAATAAAATGCCTATTTTTTTGGATTTCATTCTTCTTGAATAATAAATAGATCCTCTGTTTCTTTTTTCATCAGGTACTTCTCACGGGCGAATTTTTCGAGAAGTTCTTTATTGGTTAATAATTCTTTCCTGTCTTTTTCTACTTCAGCGGTTTTCTCTTGATAAAATTTCTTTTCCGCTTCTAGACTCCTCAGTTTGGAAGAAATTTTCACTCGCGAAATCAAATCATTGGAATCTAAAAAAATCATCCAAGCCAGAAAAGAAATTGAAGTAATGAAATAAAAACTTCTGAATGCAGGAGGCAACCTTTTCAGCATAACAGTTTAAAAAATAGTTGTACGAAGATAAGTATTAAAATTTAAATAGAACAAATCAGGCATCATCCGATGCCTGATTCATTCAACCTTTAACCCTTAAGCCAACTTTTAAGACACAAATTGCTTCCACTCCTGAGAAAAGACTATGTTTTCAGAATTGGGATGGTATGCTTTAATTTGAATTAGTCCTTTTTTCTTCATCCGAAGATCAATTTCATATTGCTCT